>NZ_JAJQRC010000063.1:0-11655 GCF_046533115.1 Treponema sp. TIM-1 | reverse complement strand
CAATCCATCGCCTCCTCCTAAACCACCGGCAATATTATCAGTTCAGCAGGAGTTCGTATGGTAGAATCTGTTCCTGTTTTGGACACTAGTGGTTTAGTATATAAAATCTTTTTTAATATGTCAAGTCAATACTCCAAGAATTTGTTAAATTTTTTGGAACTGTCCCATATAAATTGTTAATTTCTTAATGCATACAGCATTTCCCAAAACTAACCAAATTTTGATAAATGCTATCTACAAAGCATTAGCTGCTAGCAACTTGAACAGCTCTGATTTCGTCATTCATTACGCCCGCCAAATAATCCCCGCCGTCCTCTTAAGGACGGCGGAGGGTACAGGCTCTTTTTATCATACAGGGGTAACGTAATCCTTCGTAACTTCATATTGACCAGCGTGCTCTATTGCCGCCCGTGCGGTACCAAAATCCATGTGTCCTTTTTCAAAGTGGGTATAAGTATCCACCATCGCGAGGCTTCTATGGCCGCTCAGTCCGGCAACCATAAACGGAGGAATCCCCTTCTTTTGGAGGAGCGTTATGAACGTATGCCTGCCGGCGGAGTGATATACCAGATTCCGTTCCTTCCGTACCTCCTCAGTAATGCCAATTGCTTTGAGCACCTCCTGAAATCCTCTTTTCACGGTTATCCCATTGCATGGCTTATCCGGACCGGCTCGATTAGGCACTACATATTGACACGGCCGTTGGAAAAACGCCTCATAAGCCGCTTGTACTTCACGTATGAGGTATAATACCTGCTTGGGGAGCGGAACCGTACGAAAACTCTTGCATTTCGGCGCTTTCATTCCTTCCTCGTTCAGGACGAGATTATGCCGTACCGTAAGCAGCTTGTTCTCATAATCAATATCTTCATGTTTAAGCCCCCGGACTTCCCCCTTTCTCAACCCACACATGGCCCCAAGAAGTACCACCAACCGGTAACGGCTGTCAGCCTGGGAAAGAATAATTTTTCCTAATTCATCTTCGGTGAGGGTTCCCCGTTCTTTGGGTTTTTCCATATGAGGCTCTACGCTGGACAGATTGTTCGGGATGTGCAGCTTCTTGCAATACAGCGCGTATGGCCGCTTGATTGCCGCAAGGCCGAGGTTAATGGAACGAGGGTTTATACCCTTCAGAGCAAGCGTTTCGGCAAACGCTTCAAGTCCTTCAGGGGTAAGCTGGCTCATCAGCTTGCCTTCCAGATAGGGCTTAAAATGTTTCAGTCCATAGAACCCGGCCTTACGATAGGATACGGAGAGCGGTTTTCCCCGCAAGGCTTGCGACTTGAAATAGGGGGAATCTGCCGACCAGAATTCCTCCAAATAGGTTACGGCTGCAGGATCCAGGGAAGAAGGGATGATCCCCTGGGCTAAAGCTTCCTGAGCGAGCAGACAGACCCGCGTACGGGAGGTTCCGGGCGGATAGCTTTTCCTCTTGACAATTTTTCCCTTTTCGTCAAAAAAACGGACCTGATAATAGGTCCTGCCAGCGGTGTTTTTAAGTTTTACCACATGAAAAGGTGCGTGCATAGTTATCTCCTTCTCCGCACCACTCCGAGCCTCATGGTACAAAGGCGACAACCAGCTTTATGGAGAGGATTGCCGGGCAGTAAGGTTTTTCCCTTAGCCGTCCTTTAGCGTCCGCCTCTCCGGCGCCCCCGATCTTTTATACCGCCCTTTGAACCATAACACGGTCCATCCTGACGGCTGCGAGGCCACTCCCTTTTAATAAAACCAAGCAGCCCTGTTCTTTTTTAGGTTCAAAATAAGGTTCAAAACTGTCCCTTATCCTGCTGCTGCTTAGCATACTCTCGGATAATTCCTTACAACATAAGGAATTGTGTCATCGGGTAGGCGGGAGTCGAACCCGCGACCTCTTGGTCCCGAACCAAGCGCGCTACCAACTGCGCTACTGCCCGTTTTTCTCCCAGCGGAGAAAAATTTGGAGTTGCCCCGGGCAACTCCACTAATTTGCAACAGGAGCGACGGGGCTTGCCTTCCGGTCCCGGACCTCCTGTCCGTTCCCTCCAGGCCGTCTCCGCCCCCTGCCGGCGGCATCCCTGCCGCCTTTTCCTCGCTTCCGCTCGGCGGGGGCTCCGTTTCAAGCCCCGCCTTTTCCTGTTATAAACAATTCTTCGGGAGCGACGGGGCTTGCCTTCCGGTCCCGGACCTCCTGTCCGCTCCCTCCAGGCCGTCTCCGCCCCCTGCCGGCGGCATCCCTGCCGCCTTTTCCTCGCTTCCGCTCGGTGGGGGCTCCGTTTCAAGCCCCGCCTTTTCCTGTTATAAACAATTCTTCGGGAGCGACGGGGCTTGCCTTCCGGTCTCGGACCTCCTGTCCGCTCCCTCCAGGCCGTCTCCGCCCCCTGCCGGCGGCATCCCTGCCGCCTTTTCCTCGCCTTCGCTCGGCGGGGGCTTCGTTTCAAGCCCCGCTTATACCGCCATATTTCTCATTCTTCGGGAGCGACGGGGCTTGAACCCGCGATCTCCGGCTTGACAGGCCAGCGCGATAAACCAACTTCGCTACGCCCCCCTAAGTTTTTTTATCCTAGTATGAAATTAATAAATAGTCAATAGGTCGTGATACGTCATCACAAAAGCAACCGAAAATGAAGTTTGCGTCATTTTGAAAAGCAGGGGCCGATTTCATTTTCGCCCTGTTTTAGAAGATACATAAAAGTAATTTTTAGTAAAAAAACCCAGAAAACCTACAAAAATGATGGTTTTTACCAGGGCTGCGCCGGTACCAGACAGTTGTTTTGGCTGACCTATGCCTGGTACCGGTCATAGACCACTATGCCACCGACGAAGCAAGCTCTTCCAGCTCATAGATATAGCCGGTTTTAAGGCATACGTCAAAGAGCGTCCGGGACATCGAGTCTTCAAGGGTTTTTTCATCCCCGTCCTTTATCTTGGTAAGCCGTATCCGGTAGCCCTCGTCGTTTTCTCCAAGGATATCAAAATATTCAATCCGGTCACGGTTAAGCGTTTTAATATAATACCGTTTCATACTAAAAACCTCCTCTAAATCATAGGTCCTCAAGGACGTATGATTTATTATCGGAGGATATCAGGGAGAGCCTTAACCGATAAAAGTTGACAAATTTCCCTATTTTCGACTTCCTTCTGCGCCTTCTTCGCCTTCGTGGTCGAATTCTCTTTCTCCCATATATCAGGTATATTAGTGTTTACAAGGTACTAATTTAATTGGGATATCAGAAATTTTCCCCGGGGATTCAATAGATCCTCTATATCCGCATAGGGAATGATTATTTTCACCGGGCCCACCGAATAGGGGGCTATCTCATAGGGGTCCCAATAAAAACCAATACCCCCGGTGGTAAGGAAAAAGTTTTCCGATGGTTCCACCGAATCGTTAAAATAATACCCTGAGGAGAGGGGGGCCCCCGGTTCCAGGGATGAATACGCCCGTAAGGCGTCTTCCACCCGGGTTTTGAGCGCCTCCTTTGTCCCCTCAAGAAACAGATCCTTCAGGCGGATCTGCTTTTTTTCAACTAAATCAATAACAAAATAGTTCTTTTCCCGCATACCATGGGCGCCGCCGGTATAGTACTCCTTGAACCGGCCAATTACCTGCAGCCGGGAGTAGGCCTGGACCTTATGGAGTTCCTTGTAGGTCCAGTTTAATACGGCGGAAGATCGTATGTCCGGATCCTCCGTCTGGGTACGGACATCAAAGTAGGAATCTTCATAGTCCCGGATAAGGTGGGCCGCGTATTCCTCGGGACTTAATCCCTCATAGAGGAGGCTTTTGAGCAGCTCGTCCCCCGCGGGATCCAGCAGGATGAGGGATAATTCCATCCGGGGGCTTTTTTTGCCCTGATCAGGGAAAAGCACGGTCGTCTTATTAAAGATTATCGCCTCATACGGAGCGGTTTGAGCATGGGGTCCCTTTTCCGGGACCGGGTTTTTGGGTCCCCCAACACAGGCGGCGAACACCAGGGATAGGACCGGGAGGATCCAGGTCCGCTTCTTAAAACAAATTGTCGTCATATGTATGAATATGCTATAATTAACTTACACAGTCAATAAAAAACACTGCGACGGATGCCAGCCTCCGGACGAGGATATAACATAATGGATGTAAAACAAGAATGGTTTTTGGACGCCTCCTTTTGGGAGGAATATGCTCCCATCATATTCGACGCCAAACGGTGGAACGAGGTCCCCGCGGTTGCCGACGGGGTTACCCGCTTGTCAAAGCTCAGACTGTACGATGAAACCCCGGCGGTTCCCCCCAAAGGCCCTCCCCGGATACTGGATCTCTGCTGCGGATTCGGGCGGATCACCCTGGAACTGGCCCGGCGGGGCTTTTATCCTACCGGGGTGGATATCACCGAAGCCTACCTCGCCGCCGCCCGGGAGGACGCGGCCTATGAAAAGCTGGAGGTTGAATTGGTCCGCGCCGACGCCCGTTCCTTTAAACGGCCCGGCGCTTTTGATGCGGCGGTTAACCTCTATACTTCCTTCGGCTATTTTGAAGACCCCCGGGATGACCGGCTTATGGTAAAAAACGTCTACGATTCCCTTAAACCCGGGGGGGTCTTTATCATCGAAACCCTGGGCAAGGAGATCGCGGTCAGGGATTTTGTGGAAGCCGACTGGTTCGAGCGGGCGGGATACCTGGTCCTTACCCAGTATGCCCCCCGGGACTCCTGGGGGAGCCTGCAAAACCGGTGGATCCTCATCCGGGAAGACCGCCGGATCGAGCGGACCTTTACCCAACGGCTCTACGCCGCCTCGGAACTGCGGACCCTCCTCCGGGAAGCCGGCTTTTCCTCGGTGGAACTCTACGGCGACTGGGATGAATCCCCCTACGATCACCGGGCGGTAACCCTCATCGCGGCGGCCCAACGGTAAGTTTTGGCGCCGGATACCTTTTCTCCCTCTACACATAATTGTAAAAAACAGGTATAACTATAGTACAATATGGAATTTAAAGAATTTAACCTACACCCCGACCTGATGCGGGGTCTTGTGGATGCGGGATACATCTCCTGCATGCCGGTTCAGGAGCAGGTTCTGACCAATGCCTTTGGCGGCCACGATCTCTATGTCCAATCCCAGACCGGAACCGGGAAAACCGCGGCTTTTTTGGTGGTCATCTTTCAGCGCCTCCTTACCGAGTCCCTCCTCCATGGGAAAAAAGCGATCATCATGGTACCCACCAGGGAACTGGCCGTTCAGGTTGAGGAGGAGGCCAAGCTCCTCGGGAAATACCTGCCCTTTAAGGTGGGGAGTTTCTATGGCGGGGTCGGATATGCCCCGCAGCAGCGGCTCCTCAAGGACAACGTACAAATTCTCGTGGGAACCCCCGGCCGGGTACTCGATCTCAACAGTTCCGGCCAGATGAACCTCATGGATATCGCCTTTTTGATCCTGGATGAGGCGGATCGGATGTTTGACATGGGGTTTTACCCGGATTTGCGGAAGCTCATCAAGGTGGTGCCCCCGGTAGACCGCCGCCAGACCATGCTTTTCAGCGCCACCCTCAACAGCTGGGTCAAAAATCTCGCCTGGGAATACACCAAATCCCCCCTGGAGATTGAAATCGCCCCGGAGACGGTTACCGTAGACGAGGTGGAGCAGATCCTCTACCATGTCCCCAGCGACAATAAGATGCGGTTCCTCCTGGGGATCATGGAACGGGAGAAGCCTGAAAGCGCCATTGTCTTCTGTAATACCAAGCGTTATGCGGAAATCGTGGCCAAACGGCTGCGGATCAACGGGATTGACTGTGAATTTATCATCGGCGACCTGCCCCAGGTCAAGCGGCTCAAGATCATCGACGATATTAAGGCGGGGCGTATCCATTTTCTAGTGGCTACCGATGTGGCCGCCCGGGGACTTGATATTGAAGGGCTTGCCCTGGTGGTGAACTACGACCTGCCCACGGAAGCGGAAAATTACGTCCACCGCATAGGCCGGACCGCCCGGGCGGGTAAAACCGGCAAGGCCATTACCCTGGCCAGTGAACAGGATGTTTATGAGCTGCCTGCCATTGAACGGTATATCGGAAAGAAGCTCCCCGCTGAAATAGCCCGGGAAGATCTCTATGGCCAGGACAAGAGCCAGGGGATGCGGATCCGCACCGACTCCTATGACGACCGGTATGATGACCGGGACCGGCGCCGGGATGGCGGGGACCGACGGGATAGAAAACCGCGGGGACGGATCGGCGAAGGCCGTTCTTCCGGACCCGACAGAAACCGGGGAGAAGGCCGGAGACGGGGGGAGGACCGGCAAGACCGCGGAAAGGAACGGCGGCCCCCCTCCCCGGCCGCTTCCTCCTCCGGAGAGCTTTCCCACCTTTCCTTTGACGACCGGATGACCTATTACAAGCAGAAGTACGATTCTTCCAATCCGGGCGGGCCGGGCCGGCGTCCCCGGAAGCCTGCCGGTAACCGGCAGCCGCCTGCCACCGGTGAAGCCGGGGGCGGCGAAAGGACCCCTCCCCCCAAAAGACGGGGCGGCCCCCGGTCTCAAGAGCCGGCCGCCGGCGCCCCCCGGCCGGAGCGGACCGGGGAGGGCCGTAGGACCGGACAAGGCCGGGGCGGGCGGAATGCCCCCCCCCGGCAAAAAGGGCCGGGACCGGCCGGGGAAAAGCCCGCTGCCCCAAAACGTTCTCCGGAACAAGCCCCCAAGGCGCCGGTTTCCTCCGGGACCGGACCTGAAAAAACGGGGATCCTCGCCCGGATAGCCGGCTTTTTTAAGAAAAACCGGGATTCAGGCGCTTCCAAGGAATAGAATGAGTGATCACCCTCAGTGATATAAGCCTTAAATTTGGGGAACGGACCCTTTTTAAGGACGTTAACCTTAAATTTACCCCCGGAAACTGTTACGGCGTTATCGGAGCCAACGGCGCGGGAAAGTCCACCTTCCTCAAGATCCTCTCCGGCGAGATGGAGCATGACCGGGGGGAAATCTCCCTCAGCCCCGGCCAGCGGATCGCCGTCCTCAAACAGGATCATTTTGCCTTTGAGCAATGCCCCGTCCGGGAGACGGTGATCATGGGGTATCCCAAACTCTACGAGGTACAGCGGGAACGGGAAGCCATTTACGCCAAAGCGGATTTTACCGAGGAAGACGGCATGCGGGCCAGCGAACTGGAGGCTGATTTTGCCGACCTGGGGGGCTGGGAGGCGGAGGCCCAGGTGGGGCAGCTCCTCTCAGGGCTGGGATTGGAAGACGCCGACCTGGATAAAACCATGGCGGAACTGGACGAATCCAAAAAGGTCCGGGTCCTCCTTGCCCAGGCCCTCTTTGGGAACCCGGACATCCTCCTCCTGGACGAACCTACCAACGGCCTTGACCTGGAATCCATCGCCTGGCTTGAGGATTTTCTTATCGATTTTCCCAACACGGTAATCGTGGTTTCCCATGACCGCCACTTTCTCAACGCGGTTTGTACCCATATCTGCGATATTGATTTTAGTAAGATCACCCTCTATGCGGGGAACTACGACTTTTGGTATCAGATGAGCCAGATGCTCCAGCGTCAGGCCCGGGACCAGCTTAAACGGCGGGAGGAGAAGGCCCGGGAACTGCGGGATTTTATCCAGCGCTTTGCCTCCAACGCGGCCAAAAGCCGCCAGGCCACCAGCCGTAAAAAGGTCCTGGAAAAGCTGGATCTGGAAAACATCACGGTTACGAGCCGCAAATTCCCCTATGCGGCCTTTAAACCCAACCGGGATATCGGGAACAATGTTTTACGGATAGAAAAACTCTCCCTTTCCCTTGAGGGAAGGGAACTCCTGAAAGATTTTACCCTGATGGTGAACCGGGGGGACAAAATCGCCTTTGTGGGGGTGGAACACGGGGCCAAATCCGCCCTTTTCAACATCATCGCCGGGGAGCAAACAGCCGATTCCGGGGACTACTACTGGGGCCAGACCACGACCTTCTCCTACTTTCCCCGGGAAAACAGCGCCCTCTTTAACTCCCCCTGCTCCATCACCGACTGGCTCAAGGGGTATTCCCCGGACCAGGACGAGACCTATGTGCGGAGCTTCCTGGGGAGGATGCTTTTTTCCGGGGAGGAGGCCCTTAAGCCGGTGAACGTCCTCTCCGGGGGGGAAAAGGTCCGGTGTATGCTGGCCCGGATGATGCTCTCCGGGGCAAACGTCCTCATCCTCGACGAACCCACCAACCACCTGGACCTGGAGGCGATCACCGCCCTGAACAACGGCCTGTTGGAATTTACCGGGGTTATCCTGTTTAACTCCCACGACCACGAATTCGTCAATTCCATCGCCAACCGGATCATCGAAATAACCCCCGCCGGCCTCATCGACCGGATGATGCCCTTCGACGACTACCTGGCGGACGAATCCGTCAAAGCCCTGCGGGCCGAAGCCTATCATCACGCCGAACGGCTGCAACTGTAGAGAACGGGCATTCGGCCACTGGTAACGCAGCCCTATGTTCTTGACAACATATAAAGGAGTTTTTATGAAGAACCATGGCGTGCGGCCGGTCATTGCCGCGCTGTTTGTGTTGGCTGCGGCAAGGGGCTTTGCCCAGAACCAAGGGAAAAAGGCAAAAGCCCTGGAGGGTGACTGGGTAGTAACGAGGGTACAGCACGACGACACGATTATCAGTGAGCCGATGATGGCCGAAGCAGGTTCTGAAATCTTCTTCGTCTTTGAAAACAACATGATGATGTTGAAAGGAACCCGAAACGGCAAGACAGAAATACTAGTACCCGCCGAAGAAATTGTGGTGGGTGATACTACCCTGTTAGATCCTGCACATCCTGACCAGCCCGGCATGCCCTATCGTCTGGAGGGAGATATGCTAACGCTGACATTCATGGAAGGCGATACCATCTTGATAATTTTGACCTGTAAAAGACGGCAGTAAACCCCGTAGGGAACGATGGTAAAGGCGCAATGGTAACCACCAAGGCGCACAAGGTGAGTATTATATGAAAAGATTATTTTTATTCAGATTTTGGAATGGCTTTTGGGAAGAACATCTTAATTTTCTGAATAGAAATTAATATATGGGGAAAGACCAGATAAAGAAGGACATTATATGAAAAAGATATTATTTACCATCACCATACTACTGATTATTCAAAACAGCATATTTTGTCAAAACAGTAGAGACCGGAAGATTACCATTCAGATAAATCCGATTTTATTGTATGCTGATTTAGTATCCCTTATTCCTTTACCTGAGTACAATGACTCAAATACATTTTTATTTAGCTTAGAGGGACAATATAAATTAACTGAAATGTTTAATATATCATTAGAAGCTTCGTTTAAGCGACTTAGTTTTCGAAATCCCGAAGGAATGGAATTTCAGATGACGTTTAAACCAGGGTTTATTATTAGACCATTTGAAACCGGGTTAAAAGGATTTTATATCGGTCTTTATTCTAACGTTGGGTGGTTAAATGTAACTGTAACTGACGATAGATATATAGATCGCTTTTTTGTTGAAATAGGAAGCGGAATAGTCGTAGGTTATAAATGGATATTTAACCACGGGTTCACTTTACAATTGGGAGGGGGAATTGGTAAAACGTTTAGTATTCCAGAAAAGTATGCTTCAAATGATTCTTATATGAATTCTGATGGAAGGATGACTGTGTTTAAAGGTACCTTTGATCTTATCGCATTTGATATTAAAATAGGATATTCATTCTAATGACTCTCCCCGCCCTGAAGCTCCCCCGCCGAAAGGCGGGTTCTTGGGTATTCGACCCGGCTTCGAACAAAATAAATGGAATATGGGGGCACTTCGCATAACGCTCCGGCTGTTTGGGAACGTTTTTGCAGCCCTGGCAAAATGCGGTGGAGGTTTTGCGTGGGACTGAAGCGCAGCGGAACCAGCAAAACTACAGCCTGAGCCGCCTGCTGGCGGCGAAGCGCATACAGACCCTGTTAGGTGCAGCCCCCGTTTTTTACGACTATATCTCCTCATCCAATAATAGCATTCTTTTCTTCAGAATTATAGTATAGGGAAATATTACCAGAATATCGATTAATCCGGCATATAGCGTGCTGATGAATGCAATTGCCATATTGGGACCAAGGGCCGATCGGTTTTCCAGAAACATTAACATGGCTATCATGGCGATGATTATTACTACCAGGGCGGTAATCCAGGTAAGCTTCCGGTAACTCTTAAAAAAAACCTGCGATTTTGACAGTTCTCCTAACGACGGTTCCTTTTTGAACGGCGCGGTAAAGGCGATCCCCGTGAAATTTTTCCCAAATAAAATCCATTGATATGCCAATGGGAAAATTATTATCAGAAGCGCATTGGGAAGATCGATGTATACACCAAACATTCCCCCGCAAAACAGCACCGCTGCGGCAAAACCGAGCAGGGCTAATACAAGCGCCAACACATAATTCCGTATCATCATATAACTCCTGTAAAATAAATTATCCTTCATAAAGAAGAATTGGTTTCAAACAAAAAATCATAAACAACTTGTGCGGGATTTTCCGGGAATATTTTTTCACTCCCAGCCGCCTGATCTACCAGGGAACTCCTCAATATATGGTCTTTCATCGAAATGATTGATATGAACAAAACAATCATAAACAGAGCGGCTAAAATGGTATGGGACCATAACAACGGGGCTTTCTGCCTTCCCGCTTCTTTAAAACCCACCATACGTTTCACCGGAGGTGTTCTGGACTGATTATATATTAGTTCAAGTTCAACCGCGCCCTTTATCAGTATATCAACAACCCCGCCGCAAGCGGTCGGGGTATGTTGTTCTCGTAAGGTATTTGACTCAGGGTCCATACCCTTGGTTCCACCCCAAGGCTCCCCCGCGTAAGCGGGTTCTTGGGTATGGACCCTTCGCAACGAATCAAATCTATGCGTCTTTTTCAATTCACCCCCTAATGTTATTTCAAAATTGGGTTCTAACCTAATATTTCCCTTATTTTTAAAATATTCAGAAGCGATTTTCTCAAAATCTGAACCGACAAGTGAGTTTGAACTAAAACCTTCTCGTTGATTATTATTTACAAACGGCATATTTTATTTCTCCTTAAACGTATTTATTTTATAGTAGAGCCTGTTTCAAAACCCCCAGGGAAGATAGAAAAGGCGAGAGAAACCTGATAGAATTATAGTTGAAAAAACCATCAATCAGGAGACCCTCGCCATGAAAACTATAAGCCAAATCATAGCAGGAGCGCAAGGGCTCCTGAACATCTCTTTTACCCTTTCACACTGTTTTGAAGAATTCCTCTTGGATGAATATAAAACCTTTCTCCATATGTTGCGGGTCATAGAAAAACAATTGCCTGCCCGCATACGGCCGTATGCGGGGACCGGACGGATACCCTATCAGTATACTCCCTTTATACGGAGCTTTCTGGCCAAGGAATATTTCGGGATACCTAAGACCAGTCAGTTGATCCAGCGGCTTAAAGGAGAACCGAATCTGCGGCTATTGTGCGGATTCGAACAGGTACCCAGTAAGGCGAATTTTTCGCGGGTGTTTACGTTTCTTTCAGAACAAGACTGCTTGAACAAACCCTGGAGGGGATAGTGGTCATGGCCCATAAAGACCAGGTGGTATATCAGGTAAACCGGGACTCGACGGCGATACCGGCGCGGGAGAAAGTGGTCAAGAAAGCGGAGAAAACGGGACCAAAACCGGCT
>NZ_JAJQRC010000062.1:0-11835 GCF_046533115.1 Treponema sp. TIM-1 | reverse complement strand
AAAATAAACCTGTTAAATTTCATATATTTTCTCCAAATGTTTAATTCTATAATATTCTACAAATAATGTCAACGGGTATGTCGCATAACGTCTTTTCCACGACGTTTCCTTATTCCGCCTCCATACCCCAATAAAACGCCCCCATCTTATCACTCCAGCCCGTTTGATTAATGCAAAAAGGTTCGTTTTATTGAAATACAGAGGCGAACCAGGACATATCGGTACCTTTAGACGCCGCGCATAAGGCAGGATCATACAGCGGGCATTCCACCCCTGCATTCCCATAACATATAATCCACCATAAAAGCTACTCCTCTGCGGCAAGCGTATCCAGGGGGCTTTGAATCTTCAGGACATGGCGTCGGGCAACGTGGGTATACCGCTCAGTGGTGCGGACCGAGGCGTGGCCCAGGAGTTCCTGAATATATTTGATATCGGTACCGTTTTCCAGCAGGTGGGTCGCGAAGGTGTGGCGAAGACTGTGTATCGAAAGCTGCTTCTGAATGTGGGCCTTTTCAAGGGCCTTGCTAAAGATGTTTTGCGCCGACCGTATCGACAAATGGCGATCCGAGGGCAAGCCGGGAAAAAGCCATCCGTCAATATCATAAAGGGCACAATAGTCCTCAAGGAATTTGGCGGCCCTTTCGGAAAGCAGGGTATACCGGTCCTTCCGTCCTTTACCGGAGTAGACAAAAATCAACTTCCGGTTCAGATCAATACTGCTTTTTTTAAGCGCCACCACCTCACTCACCCGAAGCCCCGATGAATAGGCCAACATCAAAAGCAGCCGGTGCTTGGGATTTTTTTCACTGTTCAGCATCAGATTAATTTCCGTACCCGACAGTACCGACGGCAGCCGTTTGTCATGCCGGGGCCGACTATATTGGTCCCAGGCAAAGTCCCTTTTCAGTACCTGGGTATAAAAAAACTTAAGCGCACTGATAGCTAAATTAACGGACGAGGCGGAAAGATCCTGGGTCTTATCCAAATAGGCCAAATATTCCCTGATATCCTCAGACAGAATCTCCTTAGGCCCCTTCTGAACAACCCTGCAAAAAGCCTTGTTGTAGTGAACATAAGAACCGATAGTTTGGGGACTGTATTTCCTTGCGTGGAGCTCAGTCTCCAGTTTGTCGATCCAATCTTTGGTAAACCGCTCGGGCAGCGTCATCGCCCGAATCAAACACCTCCGGTCGTTTAGCGAATTCTCCCGGACGCTTTTACCGCCCGGCAAGGGGCTTGCCCGGTTAAATCCCAAATTAGCCCACGGGGCTTCCAAAAATCCTTGTACGACGGCTGGTTTATCCGGATCCTTACCTATCTTCACCCGAATCATCCCGTCCAAAACCCGGTCCAGGGTCTCTTCGGAAACAGGCCGCGGCGATATTTCATACGCATGCCGCCGGTAATCCCAATCCCCCAGTTTTGTGTACATCAATTTTTTGAACAACCCGTTATCATAATCGTAAAAAGGAATAACAATCCGTCTTTCATCATAAAACAGATATACTACATGCACCGCCCTTCCCCTTTAAAGCTTTACGCGGTTTTTAGACAGGCGCATCCGGCGCCCGCACGGTAGATGTTGGGCCTATAGGCCAAAAATAACAGGCAAGCCGGTTTCAAAACCAACCAAGCCTTGAAAGCGACCGCAATTTAAAAATCTATATGATGAACCGGAACTTGTCAATGCGCCGCGGCAGTCATGCTCAGCTTAAGTTAACTACGAACTTTTGCTTCGATATCCTGGAATTTATCCCTGAATTCTATCTTTTATTCGTAAGGTTCGTAGTTTTTCTGTCCGTTTCCATCCCTTGCGCGGCTTTCTACCGCAAGGTCATGAAACAAGTTCCCTTGACAGCCGGTTTATTTCTCCCTATCATAACTCCGATATGTCTGAGCCTTTCCCAACGTTTTAGTGTTTGGAAAGTATCGTAAATCCGGGTAAAAAAAATGACCGTTAAAGAAATTGCGGAACTGGCAGAGGTCTCTATTGGAACCGTGGACCGGGTTATTTATCACCGGGGCCGGGTGTCGGCGGAGACCAAGGCGAAAATTGAAGCGATCATCGAACAATATCAATTTACCCCAAATCCCATAGCCCGGCGACTTAAGCGGAACCGGGCCTACCGGTTTTGCGCGTTTTTGCCCCGGAGGGATCAGGACGCCGGTTATTGGGGCCAGGTTTTGGAAGGGATCCGGGCAGGCATCAAAGAGATCGCGCCCCTGGGGGTGGAAACGGAAATTATTGAATTTGACCGTTACAATCTCACGGAATTCCACAAGGCCTCCGAGTCCCTGTTAGCGGAAAAACCCGAGGGGATCATTTTATCGCCCATTATGCCTAAAAAAACCAAAACGCTGATTGACACCATCCATGAAAGGGGCATCCCCTGCGTTTTTTTTGACGCGGACCTTCCCGGGACCGAGCCCCTGTGTACCATTGGTCAGGATTCGTTCCGGGGAGGGTACCTCGCGGGCAGACTCATGCACCTTCTGGCGGGAAAGATAACAAAGCCCCTGGCAGTTCTGGATGCCCACGGTGAGGACTACCATATCACCCGGCGCCGGGACGGTTTTTTACGGTATGCCGGGGAACAGGGCTTTTCCACGGTGGTGCGGGAATACTCAGACTATCAGGGAGTTGAAATATCGGTGGACGAAATTGCCGCTTTTCTCAAGGAAAATCCTCATCTGGCGGGAATTTTTATCACCAACTGTATGGCCCACCGGGTTGCGGAAGCGGTAAAACAACAAAAAAGACCTCTGCTCCTGGTGGGATACGATCTTATCCCCAAAAACCGGGAGCTGCTACGGGACGGCGGGATAGACGCGATTATCTCCCAACGGCCGGAAGAACAGGGCCGCCAGGCGCTGCTCAGCCTCTACCGGCATATTGTGCTGGAACAGCATATCCTTCCCAAAATAGAAGTACCCCTGGATGTGTATATCAAAGAAAACATCCCCCTTGATCCGGCAAACCCCGCTTAGCAGCCTCCCTTAATTCTTCTTGTTTCCCACCGCCACAATGATCCTCCGCGAAGCAAGCGCGGACCTCTGGTCCGAGGCGGTATCTTAAGCGCTACCTGATTCGGAACGGAAGCTCGTTCGATAGAAAATTATAGTACCATCTGGTTTAATACCAAATTTTTGTATGCGTTGCGTTGTTTGGGCCGGAGCAAGCTCCGGGGTATTAAACCAGACTTTCGAATAAGGCTTGCATAGCAAGACCAGAGCCATTCTTCCTATTTTTCACTCTTAATTCTCCTCCCCTCCCTTCTTCTCACTTAATTGACTGCGTAGCGGTCTGCTTTGCGCCTTCGTGGTAAATTTAGTACCAGGCCCTCGTCCCTATTCCACCGTAACCGTGCCGTCATCCGCTACGGTGACCGTGGCGCCGGATTGTACCGAAGCGAGGAATTCCTCCCCCAGGCTGTCTATGGTGGGCATGGGATGTTCCGTCCATACCCCGGCAAGGATCGCCCCGGCGGCGGCCAGGGAGTCGATGGGCCTGGAGAAGAGGAGGCAGGCGGGCTGGCTTTCCAGGGCCGCGGCGCAGAAGAGTACCATGCCGCCGGTGGTGGAGCCGATGGTCTGGGGCATACAGAGGGCCTTGCCCGCCATGGGCTTGCCGTAAAGATCGGGGTTGTTCTGATCCGAACACACCGCGGTCTTATCCTTGAACATCAGGGCCTTCTGGAAACTGGCCAGGGTGTTGAAGCCCTGCCGGGAAACCAGGGCCTCCGCCCGTAACAGGGACCCGCCGCTCCCCGGGCCTGCCGCTCCGGCGCCCGCCTGAACAGGCGGTAATGGTACGATAATCCTTCCTTTAAATTGCCTCATTTTGCGCCTCCTGAAATCGCCTTGGCCCCACCGGAAATTTTCCCCGGAAATTTTCCACCGGAAATTTTCCGAAGGATCTCCTCATCCTTATAATACCGGGAGGAAGTATAGGTCCGCAGCTTATTGGAGTTGGTGATCACCGGCATCTTGCCGCAGAGGGGATTATTCATATACATGAGGGGACAGATGTCGCTGGTAACGACCCCAGCCTTTTCAAGGAAGGCCGCGGCCTGAGTTTTCCGGAATTCCGCCAGAACCGCGGGCGCCGAGGTAAACACCGTGGGTACGGCGACCCGCTTTCTGCCGGCGCTCTCCAGGGCGGCGCGGAGTTTTTCCGACCAGTCCGTGATCTGCTTCAGCGAGAGGTGGGGGCAGCCGACAAAGCAGAGCTTCGGTTCCGCCTGCGGGTCCTTCCATATACAGGGGTAAGCGGCCTCTATCCGCTCCAGCTCCGCATCGTCGATGGTGTAAGTTTCGGCTTTGGGAGCGATGAGGGCCTTCCCCTGTTCCGCCGCTTCGGGGGTCAGGTTCTCCACATGGTAGAGTCCCACCGCACCGTTGCTGGCGGTGGCGGCCCCCATGTCTTTGAGGTAGTCCTTC
The DNA here is from genome assembly GCF_046533115.1 of Treponema sp. TIM-1. Classification (NCBI taxonomy): domain Bacteria; kingdom Pseudomonadati; phylum Spirochaetota; class Spirochaetia; order Treponematales; family Treponemataceae; genus Treponema; species Treponema sp. TIM-1. Next base: position 7,392 of record NZ_JAJQRC010000062.1, on the reverse strand, counting down.
GCCTCCTGGGTTAGGGTTTTGCCGATCCACCGGTCAAGACCCTGGATATAGGGCACCGCGTCCATCACCCGCATACCGATGGCGCTGCCCAAAAGCTGGGCCTCGGGCCGCCGGGTGGTCTTAACTTCCACCACCCAACTTGCCCTGCGGCCCTCGTCGGTAAGAAGGCCGAAACAGGGAACCCTGCCCGCAATGCTGCCGAAAAGTTCGATGATACCCGAGTTGCGGTTGCACCGGGCGCCGAGGACGCTGTTGGCATAAACCACGGCGCTGCTCTCCGCCCAGGAGAGGATATCCCCCTTTCCCGGACAGTTGCCCACTTCGTCCATATAGCAGGTACAGGTAAAGCCCTGATCATTTACCAGCCCCAGCCGGCGCAGTTGGGACTCGTAGGCGGCCTGCTTTCCGTACATCACCTTGAAGAGGATCCGCGGTAACAGGCCGGCGGGAACCCGGGGGTCCAGGGGCCGGGGATCCACGGTAAAGGACTGGCCGGACAAGGCCCCCTCCTGAATCAGGGTATCCATCAGGGCAAAGACGGGCTTCATCACGGAAAGGCCGAAACTGGTTACCAGATGCCCGCTGCCCCCTGAAATGGGAACCATCCGCTCCGCGCCGAAGGTTTCCCCGTACATCACCAGGGTCTTCAACACCTTGGCCAGGGCCTTACCCCGGCTGCCTTCCAGGATGGCCTTTTCTTCATCGTTTAACAACATTGCCATGTATCTCTCCTCTCAAAACATAATACACCCGCTTATGCGGGAAGGCAACTTAAAATAATTTTACTTGCCTTTCAGGGTAATCCGGTGTATCATACCTGGGAGTGTGTCCTAAAATTTTTAGGATGCCTCACGAGGTCCCAGTGCGGGCGAGAGCTATCTTGCCGGGCACATGGGGGTTTGGGTACTTAACCTTAGCGATCAAGACAGGTTCTGATCCGGCAAGGGGCGTATAAATAGGATACGTTTATACCCTCAAGCGGTGTTTTCAGGCCCGGCTTGAGGTTTTTTTATGGAGAGAGAAATGGAGAGGAAAAAAGAATGGACAGAATAGCGGTCATTGGAGCGATTTTGGAACACCCCGAGACGAGCCGGCAGGCATTCAACGAGACGGTCTCCCTGTACCGGAAGATCGTCAAGGGGCGGATGGGTATTCCTTTCGACGAAGCGGACGCGGCGGTGGTTTCCCTGACCTTGCAGGGCGATCTGGACACTATCAACGCCCTGACCGGCAAGCTGGGGAACCTTCCCGGGGTCACGGTTAAAACCGCCATCTCGGGGGATCTTACCAAGCAGGGGGTCTCGTGACCGCTGCTGCGGAATGAGAACCCGTTGAAAGGAGAACCACCATGTATAATCCAGCCTCATCTTCGGCCGATGAATTTATCGACCACCAGGAAGTGCTTGCTACCCTGGCGTATGCCGAAGCGAATAAGAATAATATAGATCTTATCGACCGCCTGCTTGAAAAAGCAAAACCCCGGAAATCAGAAAAGGGGTTCCGCTGCGCCGGACTCACCCACCGGGAGGCGTCGGTACTGCTCGCCTGCGAAGCGCCGGAAAAGGTGCAGGCGATGTATGATCTTGCGGAGGAGATAAAAAAGGCGTTCTACGGAAACCGCATCGTTATTTTCGCGCCCCTCTATCTCTCGAATTACTGCGTGAACAATTGTGTATACTGCCCCTACCATACAAAAAACAAGACCATCCCCCGGGTCAAGCTGAGCCAGGAGGATATTTTGCGGGAAGTGAATGCCCTGCAGGATATGGGGCACAAGCGGCTTGCCCTGGAGTGCGGCGAGGATCCGGTCAAGAACCCTATCGAATATATGCTTGATTCTATCAATACCGTGTATTCGGTCAAGAACAAAAACGGGGCAATCCGCCGGGTAAACGTCAATATCGCCGCCACCACGGTTGAAAACTACCGCAAACTTCGGGAAGCGGGGATCGGGACCTATATCCTGTTTCAGGAGACCTACCACAAGGAAAGCTATTTTACGCTTCACCCCTCGGGCCCCAAACACGATTACAACTATCACACCGAAGCCATGGACCGGGCAATGCAGGGCGGAATCGATGACGTGGGGCTGGGCGTTTTGTTTGGCCTTGAACGGTATAGGTATGAGTTTGCCGCGCTGCTGATGCACGCCGAACACCTGGAGGCGGCCTTTGGTGTCGGGCCCCACACGATCAGTATGCCGAGGATAAAACACGCGGAAGACATTGATGTCAACGATTTTGACAACAGCATCAATGACGATACCTTTGCCAAACTCTGCGCCCTGGTCAGGATCGCGGTGCCCTATACGGGCATGATTATCTCTACCCGTGAAAGCCAGGCGGTGCGGGAAAAGGTGATCCGCCTGGGGGTCTCCCAGATCAGCGGCGCATCCCGTACTTCCGTGGGCGGTTACAGCGAAGAAGAACGGCCCCATGACACGGAACAGTTCGATGTGAGCGATCAGCGCACCCTGGATGAGGTTATCAACTGGCTTATGGACATGGGCTATATCCCCAGCTTCTGTACCGCCTGTTACCGGGAAGGCAGGACCGGCGACCGGTTCATGTCGCTCTGCAAATCCGGACAGATTCAGAATTGCTGCCACCCTAACGCCCTGATGACCTTGAAGGAATACCTCATGGACTATGCAAAACCCTTTACCCGGGAGACCGGGGAGAAGCTGATTGAACGGGAGATCCCCTCTATTCCGAACGATAAGATCCGGGAAAAAATACGGCTCTGGCTTTCGGATATCGAAAAGGGCAAACGGGACTTTAGGGTCTAAGGAGGGCGCCATGACGCTGTCAGCTGCGATGCCGCCGGATCTGCGGAGCGATCAAGCCCTGCTCCACTACATCAGCTCAGAGGATCCCCAGGAGGCGGAGGCCCTCTTTGCCGCCGCCCGGGAGCTCCGATCCTCCCATTACGGCCAGGATGTGTATTTCCGGGGGCTCATCGAATTCTCCAATTACTGCAGGAACAACTGTTACTACTGCGGTATCCGGGGGGGCAACCCCCGGGTGGAGCGGTACCGGCTTTCCCTGGAGGAGATCCTGCGCTGCTGCCGCCTGGGGGACCTCCTGGGGTACCGGACCTTTGTGTTCCAGAGCGGGGAAGACCCCTGGTTTACCGAGGGCCGGATCGTGGAAATGGTCGAAGCCGTCCGGAAGGAGTTTCCGGATCATGCCATTACTCTGTCCATCGGGGAATGGGGCCGGGAAAGCTACGAGCACTTTTTCCGGGCCGGGGCCAACCGCTACCTCCTGCGGCACGAGACCGCCTCGGAGGAACACTACCGGAAGCTTCACCCCCGGGAGATGAGCCTCCGGGAGCGGAAGCAGTGCCTGTGGGATCTTAAGGATATAGGCTACCAGGTGGGGGCGGGTTTTATGGTGGGGACCCCCTTTCAAACCCCGGAAAACCTCCTGGAGGATCTCCGCTTTTTACAAGAGCTGGAACCCCACATGGTGGGAATAGGCCCCTTTATCCCCCAGGCGGACACCCCCTTCCGGGACTACCCCCGGGGGAGCTTTGAGCAGACCCTCAGGATGGTGGCCCTTACCAGGCTCCTCCTGCCCCGGGCGCTGATCCCGGCCACCACCGCCCTGGGGACCATTTCGCCCCTGGGTCGGGAAAAGGGGCTGATGGCCGGGGCCAACGTGGTGATGCCCAACCTTTCCCCCAAGGCGGTGCGGAAGCTCTACGCCCTCTATGACCACAAGATATGCACCGGGGACGAAGCCGCCGAGTGCCGCCTGTGCATGGAGGGCCGCATCCGGCATTTCGGCTTTGAGCCCAACATGGCCCGGGGAGACATGGCAGGCTGGGAGCAGCGAAAAGTCCCGGCCAACGCGGGATAAGGGGCAGCCATGGGACTCAACGAAACCCCCGCCGCCAACCGGCCCCACATCGGTTTTTTTGGCCGGCGGAACGCGGGAAAATCCAGCCTGGTCAACGCCGTTACCGGCCAGGAACTGGCCATAGTCTCGGAGGTGCCAGGCACCACCACCGATCCGGTGTACAAGGCCATGGAGCTCCTCCCCCTGGGGCCGGTGATGATCATCGACACCCCAGGCATCGACGATGAGGGGGCCCTGGGGGAACTGCGGGTGCGAAAGGCCCGGCAGGTCCTCTCCAAAACCGACGCGGCGGTGCTGGTGGTGGACGCGGTCCGGGGGAAAACCCGGGCGGAAGAGGATCTCATCGCCATTTTCCGGGAGAAGCAGGTCAATTTTATCGTGGCCTATACCAAGACCGACCTGGAGGAAGCCCGAAACGACGGGGGCCCTCCGGGGGAAAACCATATCCTGGTCAGCGCCAGGACCGGGGCCAATATCAACGAGTTGAAGGAGCGGATCGCCGCCCTGGCGGTCAGCGCCGAGCCAAAGCTCCGCCTGGTGGGGGACCTGATAAGCCCCGGCGACCTGGTGGTGTTGGTAACCCCCATCGACAAGGCCGCGCCCAAGGGCCGGCTGATCCTCCCCCAGCAGCAGACCATCCGGGACATCCTGGAAGCCGACGCCGCGGCGGTGGTGGTCAAGGAATATGAACTCCGGGAAACCCTGGAAAATCTTGGGAAAAAACCCCGGCTGGTGATTACCGACAGCCAGGTCTTTGCCAAGGTCTCGGCGGATACCCCCCCGGAGATCCCCCTTACCTCCTTTTCCATCCTCTTTGCCCGATACAAGGGCTCCCTGGCCCAGACCGTGCGGGGGGTAAGGGCCCTGGAGGGACTTGAGGACCGGGACCGGGTCCTCATCGCCGAGGGCTGCACCCACCACCGGCAATGCGACGACATAGGCACGGTCAAACTCCCCCGGTGGATTAAGAACTACACCGGCAAGAACCCCGAATTTGTCTTTACATCGGGCGCCGGCTTCCCCGAGGACCTTTCGGGGTATAAGCTCGCCGTCCACTGCGGGGGTTGTATGCTGAACGAGCGGGAGATGAAGTACCGCCACCGCTGCGCCGAAGATCAGGGGGCGCCCATGACCAACTACGGCATCCTCATCGCCTATATCCAGGGGATACTCCCCCGGAGTATCGCCATGTTCCCCCATATCCTCGCGGAGCTGGAAGACGGAGGGTAAGATGCGGATAGAAAAAGACGGCCTGGGGGAGGCGGCCCTTCCCGACGAGGCCCTCTACGGGCTTCAGAGCCTCCGGGCCCGGGACAACTTTGCCCTGGACTACCGAAAGACGAACCCGCGGCTCATCTATGCCATGGCGACGGTAAAAAAGGCCGCCGCCCGGACCTACGAAAGGCTCAAAACCCCGGCGGCTTCCGGCAGGTCCGGGGTCTACGGCGCCATCATCCAGGCCTGCGACCGGATCCTGGCGGGGGAGGCGGATGCCATGTTCATCGTGGACGCCCTCCAGGGTGGGGCGGGAACCTCCACCAACATGAACGTCAACGAGGTCATCGCCAACCTGGCCCTGGGGATCCTCGGGGAAAGCCCCGGACGCTACGACATCATCCACCCCCTGGACGACGTGAACCGGGGCCAATCCACCAACGACGTCTACCCCACGGCCCTGCGGATCGCCGCCATCGAGTTCCTGCGGGAACTCAGCAAGGCCTGCGCCGCCCTCCAGGAAGCCCTCCAGCGGAAGGAACAGGAATTCCAGGACATCCCCAAGCTGGGCCGCACCGAGCTGATGGACGCGGTCCCCCTTACCCTGGGCGCGGAATTCGGCGCCTATGCCCAGGCCATAGCCCGGGACCGGTGGCGGCTTTACAAAATCGAGGAACGCCTGCGGCAGGTAAACCTGGGGGGCGCCGCGGTGGGCCTCTCCTCGGACCCCCTCTCCCGGAAGTACCGTTTTACCGTCATCGAGGAACTGCGGGAACTCACCGGCATGGGCCTGGCCGCCGCGGAATACCCCATGGACCTCACCCAAAACGCCGATGTCTTGGTGGAAGTCTCCGGGCTGCTCAAGGCCCTGGCGGTGAACCTGATGAAGATCTCCCGGGACCTCCGGCTCATGAACTCAGGGCCCCACGGCGGCCTGGGGGAGATCAGCCTGGCCCCCCTGCAGGCGGGCAGCACCATCATGCCCGGCAAGGTGAACCCCGTGATCCCCGAAATGACCGTCCAGGTAGCGCTCAGGGTGCTGGCCAACGATACCGCCGTTAGCTCCGCCGCTTCCCTGGGGGAGTTTGAACTCAACGCCTTTGTCCCCCTCATCGCCGACGCTCTCCTGGAAAGCCTCTCCCTCCTCTGCCGGGCCGTCCCCCTGTTCCGCGCCAAATGCGTAGAACTCATCCGGGCCGAACCGGATCGCTGCGCCCAGCTTTTGAACGCCTCCTGGGCTTTCGCGGCGGCCTACGTCCCCCGGCTGGGCTACGAAAAGGTCCGTATAATTATAGAAGAAAACCGCGGAGATCCGGCGAAGATCAAGGCCGCCCTGGAAGCGGCACTCGTATCCTGATTGTCCGCAATAAGCCGATATAAATCGACCGCAAAGTAGGCCGCTGTGCGATCAATCTCCGAAAATCAGATAATTTTAAGTCAGGTACCCCCGGCAAAGCCGGGGGCTTGAATGGTGAACCGCTCAAAGCGGTTTGTTTTGGAACCGCCTAAAGGCGGTTATCGTTGTTACTTATCCTTGAACATTTCCAACTGGTCAAGCCGTTTGTCTTCCGCTTCCTGTTCCTGGATATATTTCCTGATGGTCGCTTCGTCCCGGCCTACCGTTGACACATAATACCCTCTCGCCCAGAAGTTCTGCCCCGTGAAGTTTTTTGCCTTCCGACAAATCTCCGGGCTATCGCTATCGCACTTTTCCCTTTGATATATCCCACCACCTGGGCTACCGAGTATTTCGGCGGTATCTCTATCAGCATATACACATGGTCCGGGCACAGATGTCCTTCCACTATCCGACTCTCCCGTTCCCGCGCCAACTCGTGGAATATGCTCCCCAGATATTTCCCCACTCCTCCATACAGTTGCTTCTTCCGGCATTTCGGTATCCATACCACATGATACTTGTATTCCCAGGCGCTATGGGATAGACTCTTCCTGTCGTTCATTTTACCTCCTATCTCTTGAACTTTGGCGGTTCACCTTGATAGGAGGTTCTTTTATATTCCCGGAAATGTCAAACCTTTGGAGTCCCCCGGCATAGCCGGGGGATTACCAATTGTATTTATCATACCGTCTGGTTTAATACCAAATTTCGTAAGCGTTACGTTATTTGAGCCGGAGCAAGCGCGGACCTTTGGTCCGACGGGGTATTAAACCAGACTCCCGAATAAACCCTACAACCCTGATGAAGGCTTCCATGAACGATAGCGGCCTTTACAGAAGATGCCTTGAAGTTCACGGATCATTTGCTGCTCCTTGGTTATAGTGGCTTTTGGAACATCTTGCCGCTTTTGAAAGG
>NZ_JAJQRC010000061.1:0-11951 GCF_046533115.1 Treponema sp. TIM-1 | reverse complement strand
AAAGCGTTTCAGGGTGTTCGGCAATATTATTGACTCCATGCGTACTGACGCTTTTCTCTATAAAACTGCCTAAGATAGTGCGACTCTCAAGATTTTTTAAGTAGCCGGGGAAACCACCCTTTTCCCGGGAGATTTACCACATGTTGCTATCGTCAGGAGGAAATGGTGGCTTACCCCATTTACCCTTATTTTGTTTATTACGAGGAGGTCCAAAGTACCCGCCATTACCATTTTGTGGACCCATTCCCCCTGGGATTGCTCCTGGAGGAGGGAAAGGTGCGAATTGGAACCCAAATCCATTGTCAAGCATGGTACTATTATCAAGGTCATTTTTAAGACTATCCGAAGTCTTTAGTGCCTCCATCCTCTTTCTGGTGTTTTCAGCTGCTTTGGCAATTGAACGCTTCATTTCGAGTTCTGTATCGTTACGTAAAAACTTCTGCAGATCCAGACAGTGAATCATGTCTTCGCGAGCTCTAATACCCCGATATAATATCCCTTGGTTAGAATGGGGAATATAATTGGAGTGTAATTCCTTCATTCGGCTATGGAAGGCCTTTTCTGAAGGGCACTTAATCGATTCACTTGCCAGGTACCGCATCAAGACGATTTGTGGAGCAATACAGGTCCTATTCCACTCCTGATAAGTCATGAACAACTTTAGTCCTGTAGAGCCCATTTTTTCAGGTAAGTTTGCGTCGCAGACATGCATATAGAAGGCCTTTACCGGGTCACGTATGAGGTTGATCCAGCTTTTTACATAGGCGGAAATCATGGGCCCGATCTTTTGGGTATCGTCCTGGATATCTATCATCTCGGCCGCCGCATATACCATGGTCACAAATATCGCCTCCTTATTGTCATTGAGGCGCTTTATGAGGGAATCGATTTTGGGTTTAGGTAGGTCAAACCGTCGTATGAAGGGGATGATAATGAGGCGCTCATTAAAGGCTTCGTCATTTAAATTATCCGGACGAGGGGCGTAATTGGTGTCCTCGATGATTTTCCCTTCCATCTTGAAGGAATAATCCTGGTTTCCAAGGGCAATGGCTGAATCCCCGGTAATACGCTTTAAGGTCACGGTATTTATGGACTTGGTATTATTCCCTTCTGAGTGGATAAGAAGCCGCTTATTCCGGAAGGTGTAAAGGTTTCGGGAGACCGCTTCTTCGTCAGTTCCTTGGAGAATTTTGTCCTGGATAATCCCTGAGTAGCTCCCGAGGATACCCTGGAGAAGAGAGATGAAGGTGGTTTTTCCAGAATCCTTTTCCCCAAGGAGTATGACAAATTCCTTGAAAACGTTCCCTCCCTCCCCTAAAAGGATGCGGCCCATGAAATTGATAAGCCAACCGACACAATTCTGTAAGAATTCAAAATTACCACCCCATTGGATCATCGTTTTGGCAAGCTCCTCGATAAGCTTATAGCCAGTATCAGGTGAGAGGTCCGGGTTGAAATTTACCCCCGTCTTTAGGGTTATCCTTTTATCCAGGTATTCAGATATCGGTTTCCGCCATTCGTCGGCATAGGTTTTAGGGTCCTTCTTGTCTTTAAGAAGGAGGGAAAAGGCCTTGAGGTCCAAGACCTCTTCATTGGGGGTGGCGATGAGGTATTTCGTGTCCTCATTAAGCTCCCCCTCTATCGTAATTTCCCTCGCCAGCCGCTCAGTATATTGACGGTGGGTGGAGGGTTTATCTATCCCCATTTGCTCTAAAATATCAGCAGCATCATTTGAAAAAGTGGGGTATTCAGTAATTCCATTTAGGGTGACTTTATATATATTTGATATAATAGGTTGCCTAAGGTTGAGTCGGTCCTTTACTCTAAAGAGCCGGCAGTCGTGCGCCATCGCGGCTTTGAACTGGGCATAAGGGGATGATTGGTACGAGGGGTCGTATTCTGAATCATATTCTCCCTCATACTCAGGTGTGGCACTGTCTTCGTTAGGGGAGTCGTTTGGCTCACTTTCTGGAGACGCATCTTTTAATGCGGGCTTGCTATAAATTATCGTAACTCGGTTACGACGTATTTCTTCAGGAAATTCTGAAATTATCCGGGAAAGTGCCATGATTGGTCACCTCCAAAAAAGTATTTACCGGGTACAACGTACCGTGTTCGGTTTTGTCTGTCCGGGTTGGGCTTAGACAATGAGAAGTGGAGCCCCGCATTGAAGATGCTTAGTAGATACTGAGGGCTCCCTCAGTATCTACTTTTTTATTTTAGGTCAGTGGGAGGAAGACCCAAGTCCATCGGGCTTGAGGTTTACCCCATAATTTTTTTCGATTCTTACCGGCCGGCCCTGGTGGAACGTTATATTGAGTCCACAGAAGCCGTACTCGGGCGCCCCTTTTAGGAGATCCAGTAAATATGGTGAAATTACGCTGTAGAGCTCAGGAACTGAGATGTTACCGTTCTGGGTCATTTTGACCATCTTCCTTGTCAGGCTGAGCTTGGCTTTCATCTTGGCCGCCTGCTTTTTTGGCCCGGGCCTCGATTTTAGCCAGAAGTGAAGGCGGGTAACGGACATGCCCTCCCATTTTTACACACTCTTTATAAGGCCAGGTTTTGTTTTTTATTCCGCGGGTAACGGTACTTAAGGATACTCTCGTATAATCCGCGAATTCTTTTTTGGTTAGCATACAATCAGTCATAGTAAAATCCTTCCATAAATTTTTTGGCATATGGTCTTGCCTTGAGACATCAATGTAGTTTGGAGGTCTGGATCTTTACGGAAGGAACGGGATTACTTGACGAATTTACTCAAAAACTTTAGGTTTCGTATAATTTTCTTGATCCCTGTCACCAACCAATCGCAAACGCTCCATGGCGGATAATGCGTTGGTTTACGTCATCATAGGCACCTCCTTTTTTCTCCAGCCTCTCCCAGTAGGCCGGGTTCACTATAACTCCTTGCTTTCAACTAGCTATATCTAAAGTATCTTTTATACACCTTATATTATATCCCTTTTTTCATTAAAAAACAACATTTTTTCGAAAATTCTTCAAAAAAGTATAAAACATATGACTCGCCGTGACTCATCCTGCTCCTCTATGCCTATAAACATCTTAGGCCGTCCGATTTTCTTGTAACATCTTCTCCGGCAGCAGTTTTCCGAAGACTTCGTTCGTGGCCACGGTCACATCCGCAAGGTCATTTTCCAGAGCATGGTCTGCATATCCCTCGGCAATCGCTTCAGTTTTGTGCCCGGTCGCGAGCATGAGCTTCCTGATATCAACCTTGTTAGCCATCCTCGCCGAATAAAAATGCCGCCAGGAATGGAATACCACGTTCCGCGCTTTCCAGTAGTCTGCTGCCTCGGACGCGAGCTTTTTAGAGAGGGCCTTCTTCTCTTTTTCCGTGGTATCCTCGCTTATTTCACCCAGGTTGGCCCTTATATAGAGCTTCACGAGCATCTTTTTGAGGGCTTTGAGCGGCTCATGCTGGTCAACCGGTTTCCCATACTTTTTGCTATAGAAGATGTAGCCGTCATTATGGGGGTTTTGACTCGCGACATACCGCAGGGCATCCCGTACCTGGGGAATAATCGGGAGGGTTCTCTCTTCCCCGTTTTTCGTGGTCTTCCGGCCGTCGATGAGGGAGAAGGAACTTTCGACATAAAGGTATTTTTCCCGGACATTTTCAAGCTTCAAGCTCAATATCTCTGAGATCCGCAGCCCCGTGGTCATAGCGACTAAATTTATGAGGAAGTAGCGGTAGTCGTTCCAGTCAAGGGAAAATAGGTCCGCGGCTTCCTGTGGGCTTAACACCCCCCGCTTTTTACCCTTACTTGAGTATGCGGGGAGGCGAAGGGTAGGGTCAGTGGGAATAATATCATTGGCATAGGCCCACTTTAGGGCTGTAACTCCCACCCGGCGAATCTGCTTTAGGGTAAGGGGAGAATAATCGGGATGTTTTTCAGCCAAGTCCGTGGCAAAATCATTGATATCCTGGCGGGTAATCTCCCCGACGAGTTTACCTTGAAAATAGGGCACCCAGTATTTAATCACCCGCCCGAGACTCTCCTTGGTATGCTTTCGGGTGATGTTTATCTTGTGGGTGAGTTTCTCCTTCACATAGGGGGAGGAGTCATAATCCCAGAACCGCTTTAAATAATCCTCCAAAAGTTCCGCTCCCGGGGTGTTATTGCGGGCGATGAAGTTGGCAAGGCCCTTTTCCCGCAGAATTTTCTCGATCCGCATCACATCCTGGCTTGTCAAGGTAATAGCTTTAAGCTCATTGACTACCCTGAGTGTATGGAGGGCACTGTCAATGCTCATAGGGGCCCCTTGAGGGGCTTTCTTCGTGTTTTTCGGGGGGATTCCGTTCTTTAACCAGTCGTAAACTACGATAAGTGCCTCATCCCGGCTTGTTTTTCCGGTTGATCTAGCACATAACCGTTGTCTTGTGGCTGGGTCCATGAATTGGACGGCAAAAATACCTTTTCGGGGAAAAAGATAGAATTGACGAGCTTCCCGGCGTACCATATACCTCTCCTTTCGGAAGGAAATTGGAGTTTTTCTCCCATTTCCTTCCAGCAAGATAAAGTAAAATAAACGCCGGTCTCCCGGTAGTTTTTATAATTCCTTATAATATAAGGAATTAACTTTGCCACCTCAGAGAATCGAACTCTAGACACAAGGATTTTCAGTCCTTTGCTCTACCAACTGAGCTAAGGTGGCAAACGAATATTCATTCGATGTTCTATAACTTATACCGGAATCAAAAAAAATGTCAAGCCGTTGAGGCAAAAAAATAACAAGAAATCGGGCGCCCTGCCTACCGGTTCTCGGGGTTAATGCTTTTGTCCCGGTAGACCAGGTCCTCCCGGGGTAAAAAACCGGCTTTTTCCCAAAAACGGTTCCCTGCCTCGTTGGTTTTATAGGCCACCAGGGCGATTTTGGTGATCCCCTCCCCGGCCAGGGCGGTCTCAACCGCCTGAACCAGGGCGCTCCCGATGCCCCGGCGCCGGTATTCCTCCCGTACCGCGGCATGGTAGATATAGCCCCGGCGGCCGTCATAACCGCTTAAAACCGCCCCGGCCACTTCCCCGGCGGCCTCCGCCACAAAACAGGCGCCGGGGTTCCGCGCCAAAAACCGGGTTATCCCCTGTTCCGTATCATCCAGACTCCGCAGTCCCATACCGGGGACCGTTTTCCAGAGCTTATACACGGCAGGGTAATCCTCCCGGGTCATCACCCGGATGCTTATATCCGTTTCCATATCCCCTACCCCCTTGTTTTCCGGTCAAGCTGCCGGCGGAGCCGTTCCTCCCGGCGGAGAAAGTCCCTCCGCTGCCCTTCCCCGGCATCCGCCAGGGCCAGGGCCTCCTCTACCAGGGTCAGGGCTTCCCCGGGGACCTTCCGCCGCCACTCCGCGTCCACGGCCAAGGCCCGGTACGCGGCGGCCCGGAAAGGATCGGCGTAATTCCCCCGGGCTATCCCCAGGAGCCGCCGCCGGCCCTCGGCGGCGCGGCCCTGCCGCAGGAGGTCCTGGGCGAAAACCAGGGCGGCCCGGGGGTGCTCCTCCGCCGCCACGGCCAGGAGCTTCCGGCCGGTCTCAACCGCGGCCTCGCCAAAAGACCGGTTCCGGATTTTTACCGGGAATTCCCGCCACCGCAGGGCCAGGGCTTCCGTATCATAGCGGAATTTATTCCGTGCGGCGAGGGGATCCCCGGCGATCCGGACCAGGGCCGAAAAAAGACCGGCCAGCCCCAGGATGTCCCGCCGGTTATGGTCGCAGATCCCCAGCAGGGGCCGGGGATCGGAGGATTTCAGGAAGGAAAACCATATATCTGGGGCCAGGGCGCCGCTCACATCCCCGGTACGGTCCAGGCCCAGGATGGCGGTCTCAATCTCCCCCTGGGAGCAGGAGGATAGGATCCCCTTCCAGAGCCGGCGGGCGGGGTGGAGCAGATCCCCCTGGTAATACGCCGGGGGCCGGATCCCCATCACGATACAGCGGCTCGCCAGGATCTGGGAATCAAAGGTCTTGCCGTTGTAGGTAATGACCAGGGGCGGCCGCGGGCGGGGATCGAACTGTGGAAGCAGGGCCGCAAGAAAGTCCCCTTCCCCGGGATAATCCAGGAGCAGGTACTGATCCAGGCGGAGCCGGAGGGGTCCCGGCCCGGAGGACACCAAACGGCCGAAGGCCGCAAGGAAGGCCACTGTACCGGCCCCCCGGGAAAGGCCCGTGGTTTCCAGGTCGAAAAAAACCATATCCTCCGGACCGACTTCTTCCGATGGATACCGGAGGAGGTCGGGGACGAGGATCGGCAGGGACCGGGGCAGGGGAAAATCCAGGGAGAGGGGCAGATCCAGCAGCTCCGTCCGCTTGAGGGTCTGATACCCCGCCTCCTGCCACTCCGGCCCCAGGGACGGGGTCTCTGCCCGTGGAGAAGGCAATACCCCGCCGGGAGGGGGGGCAGGGGCATTCCGGATCCGCCGCAGCCGATCCCGCAGGTTCCCGGCCATAGCTAGGCCAAGGCCCCCAGGAAGCGGGCGGTCCCCGCCTTGTTTCCCCCGGGGCCTACGCAGGAGGGGCAGCCCGATTTACAGGGACAGCGGTCCACCACGGCGCGGATCGACCGGAACAGATCCGATGCCCGCCGGGCCAGGGCCTCCGCCAAACCGGTGCCGCCCGGATACTTGTCGTAGATATACAGGGCGGGGATACCGAAGTGGGGGTCCCGAACCCGTTCCGCCACCCCGATATCCCGGGGATCGCAGAGGAGGAACACCGGGGCAATGTTTTTTATCAGGGTCCCCGCCCCGGCCAGGGCCGAACCAGCTTCCTCCTCATCGAATTCCGCCAGGACTTTCCCCCCGGCGGTTTCGGGACCGAAGAGCAGCGCCAACGCCCGGGTCTGCATCTCCTCCTCGGGGAGCGTGATGTCTCCGTAACCGATATTTTCATGGGTGTGGAAGCGGATCTTCTTGAATTTCGCCGTCTGGGACCGGACGAGGACATCGCCGACCATACCCCGGGCCGCTTCCCCATAGTTCAGGGCTTCGTCCTCGGTTAAAACTTTGATATCGGTTTTCACCAGCCCGTCGGTAAAATAGTTCACCTCCGCCTCGATCACCAGGCACTTCCGGTTCTCGATGTCCAGGGATTGAACCAGGTACTGCCGGCCCCGGTGGAGGTAGACCGCGTTCTCGAAGATCATCTCCTTGGCGCTGGGACGGTCCATCTCCCCAATCACCACGTTCCGGCCCTTGGTGGCATCCACAATGACCACATTGTCCGCCGTGGCGGACCGGAGGCTGATCCCCTCCGCGGGGAAGGACCGATCCGCCCAGTGCCAGCGCCCCCCGCCGGGACCGTTCCCCCCGGTATGCCGGACAATGCCCTCTTCCTCCAGATAGGCCAGCACCTCGGCGGCCCCTTCCCCAAAGGGTTCCTCCCCTTTTTCCATTACCTCATCCCGAAAGGGCAGCTCAAAGGCCGCGCACTTCACATGGTCCGTGAGAATATAGGGGTTATCCGGGTCCAGCCGGGCCTCCTCAACGCTTTTTCTGAAAAACCATTCCGGATCGTTCATGATGAACTGATCCAGGGGAGCCGCGGAGGCCACGAAGACCGAAACCGAAACGCCCCCCCGCCTTCCCGCCCGGCCCGACTGCTGCCAGAAGGAATTGAAGGAGCCGGGGAAACCCGCCACCACCGAGGCGTCCAGGCCGCCGATATCGATACCCAGCTCCAGGGCGTTGGTGGACACCACCCCCCGGATGGTCCCCTCCCGGAGGCCCCGCTCTATTTCCCGCCGCTCATTGGGGAGGAGCCCCCCCCGGTAGGCCTCCACCCGGATCCGGGAATTGTCGGTGTAGAGGTTGCGGAGGTCCTCGTTGACGTAGGAGGCCGCCACCTCGGTCTTTATCCGGGAATGGGCAAAGAGGATGGTCTTGATCCCGGCCTTGAGAAAAGCCAGCATCCATCGGCGGCTTTCGGTAACCACCGAACGGCGGATCCCCTGGACCGCGTCTACCAAGGGCGGGTTGTAGAGGATCACCCGTTTTTCCCCCCGGGGGGCGCCGTTTTTGTCAACCAGGGTTACCTCTTTTCCGATCAGGGTTTCCGCCAGCTCCCGGGGGTTGGCAATGGTGGCGGAGCAGAGGATGAATTGGGGGGCCGCGCCGTAAAAGGCCGCCACCCGCCGGAGCCGGCGGATCACGTCCGCCACATGGCTCCCCAGGACCCCCCGGTAGGCATGGGCCTCGTCGATAACCACGTATCTGAGGGCGGAGAAAAACTTTATCCACTTGGGATGGTTGGGGAGTATCCCCCCATGGAGCATGTCGGGGTTGGAGATGATGATCCGCCCCCCGTCCCGGGCGGCGACCCGAAGGGAATCCGGGGTATCCCCGTCATAGGTTGAGACTTTGATGAAGGGCCGGGGGCTTGGGGGCGGAGCCCCCGGAGAAGGGGGTGCGGCGCAACCCTGTGCGCCGCAGGGGGAAGGCTTTCCCCCTCCTATTAATTGAACGATTTCGTTGAGTTCCGCCTGCTGATCCTGGGAAAGGGCCTTGGTAGGGAACAGGTAAAGGGCCCGGGCCTTTTCGTCGTCCAACAGGGTCTGGAGTACCGGCAGGTTGTAACAGAGGGTTTTCCCCGAGGCGGTGGGGGTAACCACCACCACGTTCCGGCCCCGGCGAACCTGTTCCCAGACTTCCCCCTGGTGGGTGTAGATCTCCGCAATCCCCCGGTTCCGCAGGGCCCCGGCAATGGCCTGGTTCAGGTCCGGCGGAAAGGGAACCGTCTCACCGTCGGAGGCTTCCAGGACCCGCTCCGCTACAATATGGGGGGCAAAGGCCGGGTCCCGCAGGATTTTTTCCAATGCCAGGGTATTATCCATAAATTTATTGTACCAATAAGAAAGAACAAAGGTAAAGTATCGACAGATTGGAAAAAACCGTTTATACTAGAAAAGGATTATGTTATACGCCGGTTTCAAACGTAAGTTTTTAATCCCGGCATAGGGAAAAGCGGTTTTCGATTGAAAAGGGCAATCGGACCGGCTTAACGGGTACTGAAGCGGTTTTTCCCGGGGCTTATTCCAGGAAGATCCGAATTTTGGAACAAGCTCCAATTTCAAAAAATGACGCCTATTCAAGGAGGTACTATATGGAAGTTTTGTCTATCGTGCTTGGAGGAGGGAAAGGGACCCGCTTGTTCCCCTTAACCCAATCCAGGGCAAAACCGGCTGTTCCTTTTGGGGGAAGATTCCGCCTGGTGGATATTCCCATTTCAAATTGTATCAACGCTGATTTTAGACAAATATACATCCTTACCCAATTCAACTCCGCATCCCTCCATTTGCATTTGTCCCAGACCTATGTATTTGATTCCTTTACCCGGGGTTTTGTGGAGATCCTTGCGGCGGAACAGACCTTTGAACATTCCGGGTGGTATGAGGGCACCGCCGACGCGGTCCGGAAAAATTTCATCCATTTTAGAACCCAAAATCCCAAGTATTACATCATCCTGTCCGGGGATCAGCTCTACCGCATGGATCTGAAGGAACTCCTCTCAAAGCACCGGGATTCCGGGGCGGCGATTACCATTGCCACCACCGCCGTGAGCAGGGAGGATGCGAGTCAGCTGGGGATCCTCAAGGCGAATAAAAACAATGAGATCACCGAATTTATGGAAAAACCGGGGCCGGTCAAGGATATCTCCGACTTTAAGATCCCCGCGGAACTGCGGCAGGATAAAAACGGCAAGGGAGACGAATATTTAGGCTCCATGGGGATCTACGTGTTTAACGCCGAAGCCATGGAGAGTTGTCTTGCCAATGAGCTCACCGATTTCGGCAAGGAAATTATTCCCGCGGCCATTAACAAACTCAAGGTGAATGCCTATCTTTTTGACGGTTACTGGGAAGATATCGGAACTATCCGGAGTTTTTACGAGGCGAATCTGGACCTTACCACCCTGCGTCCCAAATTCGATTTTTATGACGAGGACGCGCCCATCTATACCCACATGCGGAACCTTCCCCCCTCAAAGATGAATTTCAGCAACATGAACCAGTCCATAGCGGCCGAGGGCTGCATCATCACCAATGCCTCGATTACCAATTCCATTGTCGGGGTCAGAACCATCATTGAGTCCGGGTCAAGCCTCAACGGGGTTGTCTGTATGGGCGCGGATTATTATGAATCGGAGATCCAGAAACAGCAGAACGCCGAAGCCCGGGTTCCCAACATAGGGATAGGCCGGGGGGCCATTGTCAAAGGGGCGATCATCGACAAAAACGCCTGTATCGGCGAGGGCTGCCGTATCGGGGTGGACGCCATCCCCCGGGTCGACGGCAACTACGGACATTACTACATCGTGGACGGCATCATCGTGATCCCCAAAAACGCGGTCCTCTACCCGGGGGCGGTGATCTAGTAGCTTGTAAACACTAATATGCCTGATCATGGGAGAAAGAGAATTCGACCACAAAGGCGAAGAAGTAAGTAAGGAAAAACAAGGAAAAAATTACGTATTTCTTCCCTTTTTTTCATTTAATTCGTAGCGGTCTACTTTGCGCCTTTGTGGTGAATTTTTTAATTCCCGGGGGTAGCCCCGCTGTTCTTTGTCTTTCTTTCCCATCTTTTCCTCTCCTTCTGTTGTATTACCCGTTTATTTTTATGTCTACCGGATGGGGTACGATCCACTGAAGGGTGGGGCAGTACACCTGCGCGTTCCAATAAATATTGACAAAAAAGCTCATACTAGGCTATTATCCATTTATAAATTTATTTCATTAGGAGATAAAATTATGGAAAAAGAAATTGAATCATTGAAGAAAACTGTCGAAACCCTTCAGAATGAAATCATTTTCCTCAAGAAGAGACTGGATGCTGTTAATGGGGAATTTGTAACTATTGATAAAGAGATAAATCTCCCTGGGGAAGGTAAAGAACCAACCCTATATGACATAAAATGCCTCTTTAGGCTAAGAGAAAGCAAAGATGGAAGTAGAAAGTTTAGTTTAGCCTTATAATAAGTCCTTACCTATAACCGATACATAAAACATATTGATGTATGGAGAATATTTTATGGCGAGGAATAATACTACTAATGAGATATTATCAAAATCTAAACAATTAAAAAATGTAAAAGATATGACAAAGGAAGAGATATTAGAAGAACTTGATAAGTTACAACCACATGCAAAAATAATTGATGGTATCAAAATATTTGCATTTGGTATTTCGGAAAGAAGTGATTATTTATTAAAGTATTGGACTCATGTTCAAGGCGATAAAATACGATCCTATGAATTTAAGAATGAAACGGAAAAGGAGAAATTTCGCAATTTTATTATAAAAAATGGAATCTACAAGCCCAAAAATGAATATACAAATGATAGACTTGGACCATTTGAAATTAGGTGGTTAGGGTCTAATGGATTTAAAGCATCTTCTGATGATATAATAGCATCACGGAATTATAAATTTGCTTTAAAGGTTTTAGAATTTGACATGTTACATTTTTTGGAAAAAACAAATAAGAGCTTTGTAATTAATGAAAATTACAGCGATGAAGATTTACTTGAAATATTAAAAATATTAACAATAATAAGAGAAGATGAAAATAAATACCATAGGGTATTAACAGTAAAGTTAACTGATCTATATGACAATATTGTTAAGGAACAAATTAAAAGGAGAAATATAAATAAAAAAGTTCTATAGCAAACGCAACCACTTCGCATAACAACGAGCCTGCCAATAGGTTTTTTTGTTTAATGGTCTACTTTAGTATACACTAAAACCGGCTTATTATGCAAAAAAGTAGTTGATTTTTAATAATTATCCTGGTATAATTGACTATTAAAATTCAATTTTTTTGATTTATATATTCTGTTACCAATGTCAACAAGTTAAGCCCCTCCGGTCAACAATTTGATTTATGATTATGATGAAACTTCACCTTCCGAGGGGTTTTCCGCGGTGTTGAC
>NZ_JAJQRC010000060.1:0-12276 GCF_046533115.1 Treponema sp. TIM-1 | reverse complement strand
CCCCCTTCAAGATGCTCCAGTACATCACCCTGGTCCTGGACAAGTACGAGAAGGAGGTCAACCGGGAACACCCCGGCCTTACCTCCACCAGAGACTTCCGCTACCCCCCGGTCCTTCCCCTGATCTTCTACGACGGCCCCGCCCCCTGGACCGCCGCCCGGAACTTCGCCGACCGTACCGCCCTGAAAGAAGTTTTTGGCGATTATATTCCCTCCTTCAAGTACGAACTGGTGGAGTTAAACAAATACGGCTTTGAGGACCTGAGCCGGTACCGGGACGCCCTGTCGCTGTTATTGCTGGTGGACCGGATTCAGAAGCGGGAAGAGTTGGAGGAGCTAAAGGGATTACCGGGAGACTATTGGGAGGGGGTGGCATTGAATATTCCGGAGGGGATGGTTAAACTGGTAAAGGATGTGATCACGGTCCTATTGGAACGGCTGGAGGTACCTGCTGAGGAGATAGAGGCGGTGAAGGAGCATGTGGGAAAGAAGGAGTACCAGACGATGTTTGACGCATTGGTAGAGAGTGTCTTAGAGGACAAACGGCTTGCCCGTGAGGAAGGACGGGAAGAGGGACGCGACGAAGGGCGAGAGGAAGGCATCCAGATAGGCGCCGAAAAGGGGCGAGAGGAAAAACAGGCGGAAGCCTACCGGGAAAAGCTGGAATCGGCCCGGATCCTCAAGGGCTATGGCGTTTCGGTGGAGGTAATTGCCCAGAGCCTGCATCTGACCATGGAAGAAGTGGAGTCCGCCTGATGATACTATCCTCCGCTAGTTGAGACCCTGGATCCGGGCAAAGGCTTTTACTTTTGCCCGGGATATGGCTTATTGCAGGAGCCGGTATTGGTCGTTAGTTAGGGTAAAATGTTCCAAAGCCCCCGGGGTTCCCCGGATGGAGCGGTCTTGAAAGACAAAAAGGGCGTCGATGTTTTCCAGGGAGTCAACTAAAATCCGTCCCTTGTCGTAGCCCAGGGCAAAAAGGGCGGTCGAGAGGGCGTCGGCATCGATGGAGGTATCGGCGATAACCGTTACCGAAAGGAGGCCCGTGTCCGCCGGATACCCGTCGGCGGTGGAGAGGATGTGGTGGTAACGCCGGCCGGCGGCCTCGAAAAACCGTTCATATACCCCGGAGGTGACGACGCTTTTCCCATCAAGCTCCAGGATGCCGAGATAGGCCCCCCGCGCATCCAGGGGATCCTGTATGGCGATGCGCCAGGGCGTTCCCGTTGCTTTTGACCCCAGGGCATAGATATTCCCCCCCAGATCGATGAGGGCCCGGGAAATCCCCGCCCGCCTAACCAGGGCGGCCGCCTCGTCCGCGGCATATCCCTTGGCAATGGCCCCCAAATCCAGCCCCATACCGGCTGTGGGCAGAAAGACGGTCAGCGCCTCCTGATTGATGATCACCTCCCGCCAGTTAACCAGGGCTAGGGCCCCGCGGATTTCCTCCGCCGCCGGGAGCCGGGCGTGTTCGGTACCAATACCCCAGAGCTTAACCAGGGGGCCCACGGTGGGATCAAAGGCCCCGCCGCTCAATTCGGCGTACCGGAGGGCCGCGGAAAGGACGGTAATCAGCTCCCCGCCCACCTTTACCGGCGCAATACCCGCGTTTTGGTTGATCCGGGCCACCTCGGTGTCCGCCGCATTGGAGCTCATGAGCCCCTCTATCTCCCGGAGCCGGGCGAAAATATCAGCGTATAAGGGGGCGGTCCCCTCCCGGTAAAGATTGACAGTACAGATGGTTCCCAGCACGAATTCAGACCGGGCCGGCAGCATTTTACCGCAGCTTGTTAAAACCACCCCCAGCAAAAGAAATAGGGGCCTGGACAGCCTCAACATGCCGGATTTTAAGGACACCGTCCCGGGTTGAGCGGGAAAAACGGGCTTTGAACCGCCTTTTAAAAGGCCCCTTGTAAAGCCGGCCGGTCTTTTTTGAGCGATTTTATATCTCCTCCATCACGGGACTTATTCGGAACCGGGGGGTTCCGAGTAACTCGGGTTATACTACCCGCCGATCCCAAAATCCGGTGGTTTGAAACCACCTCAATCTTGAAAGTTCTGCCGCTTTGGGGTATCATATCCCCATGGCTGATGACAATAACTCGACCGATATTACGGGAAAAAAGATTTTTTTTCTACATCCCACTGCCTTAGTCCAAAATGAAATAGCGGCGGCCCTTATACAGCGGGAATTAGAGGTGTATATTGTCAGAGATCACCTAAAGCTGCGCCGGGTTCTTAAAAAATATCCCACTTCCATTGTTTTCGCAAATATTGATAATGGTATGCCCGAAAAAGACTGGGAGACCTGGATCCGGGGAATCTTGAGTGATCCCCCCACGGCAACCATAGCTTTCGGCATTTTTGCTTCGGAAAACAACGGAGCACTGGCCCATAAATATGTGGATATCATCAAGGTAAAATGCGGCTATACGGTGATAAGACCGGATACCAAAAAATCTATTATTCAAATCCTGGAAAACCTCAAAGCCGTTGACGCCTGGGGCAGAAGAAAATACATCCGGGTTACTTCGGATAACGAGGCCCTGACCACGATTAATCTGCCCTATAACAACGATTTTATAAAAGGTACCATCAAGGATATCAGCGTGGCCGGTTTATCCTGCTTTTTCCCGCTTGATCCTAACATCGAAAAAAATTCCCTCATATCCAATATCCAGATCAAGCTGCAGAGCATATTATTAAAGGCCGAGGGGATAGTGTTCGGCTCCCGTATGGACGGGCTTATCAAAATATACGTGATCATGTTTACCCAAAGAACCGATCCCGAGGTTCGGGTAAAGATCCGCAAGTTTATTCAATCTACGTTACAGTCCCGGATGGACACGGACCTGCGATAAGCGTCCCACCGCGGGTCCTAACGGGGCCTGTTTCCGCGGCGGAGCCTTAGCCTTTACCGCTGTCCTTCCACTTCCGCCTGGGTGCTTTTCCTCCAGAACTGGCTGCGGCCTATTCCCAGGCCAATCTCGCCCCGCATCTCCAGGGTATCGACCTTGTACCGTTTGCCGTCCGCCGCCCGGAAGGTGATCCGGCATTTGTATATATTGCCGGTTTCGGGGTCCACGACATTACCGCCGCTCCACTGGCCCGGCTTGTCCATGGTCAAGCCGAAGATCCAGGGGGTTCCCCGTACGGGGAGCTGGTTTACCTTCCCCGGCACGGGAAAATTCGGATAGGACTCCTTACATTTATCAGCCTTAACATCCGGGGGATACCCCACGACACCGAGAATTTTACCGTAAAGTTTGCCCCCGCTCTGGTAGATCTGCCAGCCCGCGGTGGGATTACCGGTTTTATCGTCCACGCTGACCCAGTACCCCTCCACGGGATCCGCCGCAAGAAAAACCCCCACGATCAAGACAAAGATCGCAGCTAATAGGATTTCTTTTTTCATAGCTCCTCCTTATCCATAAGATAAGGATACACGGCCGCCGGATGCTAGTAAAGGGGGCCTTAAGAAACCTATTGACGGGAGCCATAAGTGGAGGTACAGTGATATAAAGGTTATAAGGAACAAAGGACGTAAAAAATGACCTATAGTATCGCCATGGCCGGTAAGGGGGGTACGGGTAAAACCACCCTATGCGGTTTGTTTATTAATCATCTGGTCAATACGGGGAAAGGGCCGATTTTGGCGGTGGATGCCGACGCCAATTCCAACCTCAACGAAGTGCTGGGGGTGGAACGGCCGATTAGCCTGGGGGAGATCCGGGAAGAACTGGCCCGGTCTGAAATAGACGAAAACAGCCCCATTCCCGTGGGAATGACCAAACAGGAGTATGTCAACTTCAAATTCGGTTCCGCCCTGGTGGAAGAAGCCCATTTCGATATGCTGGTCATGGGACGGAGCCAGGGGAAGGGCTGTTACTGTTATGTCAACGACGTGCTGCGGGAGCAGCTCAAAAAATACTATACCAATTACCGGTATTTGGTGGTGGACAACGAAGCGGGGCTGGAACACATAAGCCGGGGGATCCTACCCCCGGTGGACCTTATTCTCCTCGTGAGCGATTGTTCCCGACGGGGTATCCAGGCGGCGGGCAGGATAGCCGGTATGATCAAGGAACTGGATTTTAAAGCAGCCCAGGTATGGCTCATCGTGAACCGCGCCCCGGAGGGAAAACTGGAGGCGGGAATCCAAGAGGAAATTGAGGCCCAAAATCTTTCCCTTATCGGGGTCATTTCCCAGGATGAGGAGGTTTACCGGTATGATGCGGCGGGAAAACCCCTGATAAGCCTGCCGGAAACATCCCCGGTCAAACAGGGCATGACGGAGATCATTAAAAAACTCGACTTATGAACGTACCGGTAAAGCTTGTATTGTTTTTAACCGAGGCGGCGGCAAAACCATCCGAATTTTGAAACCGTTTCGATTGGCTTTCACGAAGAAAGCTAAAAAATCACGAGATTTGGAGGGAGACTATGGGTGCTTTAACGGATCTTATTTATGCGGGAGCGAATGCCGTGGCGGGGTTAACCGAAGGGGCCGTCAAAAGCGCGATTGAAAAATACGGGGCGGATAAGGGGATCGCCTTTCCCGATACGGCTTACTTTTTCCCCACTATTTTTACCGCTACCGGGGTAAAGGTGGAAAAACTGGAAACCCTGACCGCCTGCGTGGGGGTGCTGAAGAGCCTCATTTCCGGCAAGGAAGATCTGGGGGAAGCGTTGAATGCGGGACTCGCCACCGCGGTGGGGGCGGAGATCATTGAGGGCCTTAAATACCTGGAGCCGGATCCCTATGGCAAGGAGCCGGGGATTGGGTTTGTACCGGACCCCATCATCCGTTCCCTGGGGGTGCCCCTGGTTACCGGAGATATTCCCGGGGTCGCGGTGGTATTGGGGGAGGCAACGGATCCCGCTTCGGTGGCAAAGGTGGTAAAGGATTACCAGAGCAAGGGGCTCCTCACCTTCCTGGTGGGCAAGGTCATCGATCAGGTAAGCGCCGCGGGGGTTAAGGTGGGACTGGAATTCCGGGTGGTACCCCTGGGGTATGACGTAACCTCGGTGATCCATGTGGTGACCGTAGCCATCCGGGCGGCGTTGATCTTCGGTAACATCAAAGAAGGGGACCTTCCGGGGCTGTTGGCCTATACCAAGGAACGGGTTCCCGCTTTTGTGAATACCTTCGGTCCCCTGAATGAGGTGGTGGTTGCCGCCGGAGCCGGGGCTATAGCCCTGGGTTTCCCCGTGATCGTGGATCAGGATATCGGGGATCTGCAGATCCCCGGCGCCCTGGAGTCGGTTACGGATTACGACCAAACCGTAAAACATTCCCTGGAACTGCGGAATATCAAGATCAAGGTAAAGGAAATTTCCATCCCCGTGGCCTTTGCGGCGGCTTTTGAGGGGGAGATTATCCGCAAAAACGATATGTACGCCGAGTTCGCTTCGGATAAGAACCTTACCTGTGAGCTGGTCACCATGAAGGACGCCGCTTCCGTGGAGGACCATAGGATCACCGTGGTCGGGCCCGACATCGACGAGGGCAGCCCTCCCGTTAACCGGTCCCTGGCGGTGTATGTGGAAGTGGCCGGGGCCAAGATGCGTACCGATTTTGAACCGGTCCTGGAGCGGAAGATCCACCACTGGTTCAACTACATCGAAGGGGTCATGCATACGGGACAGCGGAACCTCTTCCGTATCCGGATCGGCAAAGAGGCCTATGAAAAGGGCCTGCGCCTTAAAGACCTGGGGGAAGTGGTCTATGTGATGCTCATGGATGAATTCGGGACGGTGGTGGATAAATGCCAGGTGACCCTTTTCACCGATAATGACCGGGTAAAGGAGATTCTGGAAAAAGAGGCCCTCCCCAAATACGAGGCCCGGGATTCCCGGCTGGCCTCCATGACCGACGAAAGCGTGGACAGTTTTTACAGCTGCATCCTCTGTCAGTCCTTCGCGCCGGCCCACTGTTGCGTGATCACCCCGGAACGGCTCGGGCTCTGCGGAGCGGTTTCCTGGCTGGACGCCAGCGCCACCAAGGAACTCACCCCCACCGGACCCTGTCAGCCCATATCAAAGGAAGGGGTGATAGATGAAAAGAAGGGGGTCTATACCTCGGTGAACAATGCCGTGGAAGAAGCCACCCACGGGGCGGTAAACAATGTGACCCTCTATTCTATCATGGAAGACCCCATGACCAGCTGCGGCTGCTTTGAGTGTATCTGTGGGATCCTGCCCGAGGCGAACGGCGTGGTGGTGGTCAACCGGGAATACAAGGGGATTACCCCCACGGGAATGACCTTTGGGGAGCTTGCCTCCATGACCGGCGGCGGGGTACAGACCCCGGGCTTTATGGGGCACGGACGGCACTTTATCGCCTCCAAAAAATTCGTCAGCGCCGAAGGGGGCCTGTCCCGGATAGTCTGGATGCCCCAGGAGTTGAAAACCGAGGTGGCCCCCCGGATCAACCGAACCGCCAAGGAACTGTATGGGATTGATAATTTCGCGGATATGATCTGCGACGAAACCATCGCCACTGATGTGGAAGCGGTGGTCGCCTTCCTGACGGAAAAAAATCATCCCGCCTTTGCCATGGAAGCCATCATGTAGGAAGGCCGAAGTTTTCGGATAATTCGAGCGGGAAGTGAGTAATAAGTATACCGTAGTATTCCGGGCCGAAGGTAATGAGGAGCGGAGCACCGCCGTATCCGCCGGCGAAACCATCCTGGAGGCGGCAAAGCAAGCGAAGGTCCCCCTGGACGCGCCCTGTTCGGGGAACGGTACCTGTGGAAAATGCCGGGTAAAGGTGCTTTCCGGGGAATCGGAAAGCGGGCAAACCCGGCATATTAGCAGGGAAGATTATGCCCAGGGGTACCGTCTTGCCTGCACCTCGGCAATCCGGTCGGATATGGTAGTTTTTGTCCCCCCCGGCGCGTTGGCCTATCAAAACCGCATCAAGATAAGCGCGGGGGACCGGGAACAGGCGGTGTTTTCCGCCTTCCGGGAGGAGCTGGGCGCCCTGGGTTTCATCGGGGACAGCGGCCTGGAAATCCTTGACCTTACCCTGTCCCGGCCGGATCCGGGGAACCCCATGGCGGACCGGGAACGGCTTCTGTCGGTCCTGGAAACCCTCCGGGGGGAAGGGGCCCCGCCCCTGGGTCTCAGCCTTTACGCCCAACGGAAACTCCCCGACGCCCTGCGGGAGGGGGATTTTTCCGTAAGCTGCGTCCTCAGGCACGGGGCCGGGGAAGACCTGATCCTCAACGTGTTTCCCCGGGGCCCTTCTAACCCGGTCATCGCCGGGCTTGCCATAGATATCGGGACCACCTCGGTGTCCATCCTCCTCCTGGACCTCCTGACCGGGGAGCCCCTGGCCCTGGGCTCTGCGGGGAACGGCCAGATCCGCTACGGGGCGGACGTGATCAGCCGGATCATCGAAAGTACCCGTCCCGGCGGCCTGGAACGGCTGCAACGGGCGGTGCTTGAGGAATGTATGGTTCCCCTCATCCAGGCCCTTTGCCGGAAGGGGGGAATCAGCCCGGATGCTATTTACCGGGCCGCGGTGGCGGCCAACACCACCATGACCCATCTGTTCCTGGGGGTTAACCCGGCATACCTGCGGCTGGAACCCTATGTGCCGGCTTTTTTTGAAGGGGGAACCCTCCGGGGCAGCGATACGGGCCTTTGCCTGCACCCCGACGCGGAGGTAATCCCGGCTCCCAGTATCGGCAGCTATGTGGGGGGGGATATCACCGCCGGGACCTTTTCCTCGGGGGTGTACAAAAAGGAGGCCCTTTCCCTGCTTATAGACCTGGGAACCAACGGGGAGCTGGTGTTTGGGAACGCCGATTTTCTTATGGCCTGCGCCTGTTCCGCGGGCCCCGCCTTTGAGGGGGGGGACATCGGCTGCGGCATGCGGGCCACCGACGGGGCGGTCGAAGCCTGCGGCATTGATCGGGAAACCATGGAACCGGCCCCCCGGATCATCGGCGCTGCCGGGCAAAAGCCCGCGGGGCTCTGCGGCTCCGGGCTTATCGACCTTATCGGGGAGTTGTTCCGCTGCGGGATCATCAATGCCCGGGGAAAATTCATCCGGGAGGGTAAACGGGTCCTCCGGGACGAGTGGGGTATGGCGGGCTACATCGCCGCCTTTGCCGGAGAAACGGAAACCGGCCGGGATCTGGTGCTGACCGAGGGGGACATCGACAACTTTGTCCGGGCCAAGGGGGCGATCTTCTCCGCCATCAGGACCATGCTGGTCAGCCTGGACTTTACCATGGATGCTATCGAGGAGGTGTACATCGCCGGGGGTATCGGCAGCGGCATCAATGTGGAAAACGCCATCCGGATCGGTATGTTCCCCAAGCTCCCCCTGGAGCGCTACCATTATATCGGCAACAGTTCCCTTTTGGGAGCCTACGCCATGGCCGGCTCCCGGGGGGCCGTCCAAAAGCTTACGGAGATCAGCCGGGGGATGACCTATCTGGAACTCTCCTCCCATCCGGGCTATATGGATGAATTCGTCGCCGCCTGCTTCCTGCCCCACACCGACGGTAACCTCTTTGCATAAGATGAATACCAGGGGGCTTTACGAAAAAAACCAAAAAGACAGGGCCCCCCTTTTCCATTATACGGCGATTTATCAGACCCTGACGCCCGGGGAAATCGCCGGACGCTGCGGTCTTCCCTTTGACCGGGATGCATCGGCCTTTTCCCTGCGCCTTATGGGAACCGAATACCGGGCGGCTTTTCCCGATTTCAGCCTGACCGACGGGGCGGGGAAGGAACTGCAAAACCCCGGGGAAAAGATCCTCGTCCTCCGGTATCTCTGTGAAGGAAAATATTTTGAAGGCCGGGGCAAACAGCTTTCCTACCGGGAGATTCCCTGGGGTGCGGTGTATTACCCCAATTTCCGGGGCCGCTGTATCAACCGCTTTGCCGCGGTCTTCGGCAGGGACCCGGCGGCTTTTAGGAAAATTATGGAAAACACCGGAGCGCTGCGGGCCCAGGCCCTGGACCAGGGGGATGTGGGGTACCGGTTTGAATTTATCACCGGCCTTTTTATGAGCCTTCTCCTGTGGGCCGGGGACGACGAGTTCCCCCCTTCGGCCCAGATCCTCTTTGACGACAATTTTGTGTTTGCCTTTACCGCCGAGGACCTTGCCGTGGTGGGGGAAGTGGTCATCGCCCGGCTCAAGGAACTATCGAAAAATCCCTGAGGACTAGATATCCGATATACCCCAAGAAATTAACCGAACCAAGGCGTATCAACCCAAGCCGGCTTTACGGCGGGTGTAGATATCGTAGAACACCGCCAGAAGCAGGATCAGGGCCTTGACCACGTACTGGTAGTGGGTTCCCAGGTTCATCAGGGACATCCCGTTATTGATGGCGGACATCACCAGGCCCCCGACAATGACCCCCACCACGGTACCGATACCCCCGGAGGCGGAGACCCCGCCGATATAGCAGGCGGCGATGGCATCCATCTCAAAGAGGTTCCCCGCTTGGGGAAGGGCGCTGTTCATGTACCCCGTGGAGACCACCGCGGCGAGGCCCGTCAAAATCCCCATGATACAAAACACCACAAAGGTGATGAATTCGGAGTTGATCCCCGAGAGCTTGGCCGACCGGGAATTACCCCCGACGGCATAGATATACCGGCCCAGGACGGTATTCCGGAGGATGAAGTTGAAGACAAACACCGTTATCCCCAGTACCACCACCACCACCGGCAGCCCCCGGTATGCGGAGAAACGCTGGGCAAGACCGAGGACCAGGGCGGCGATCAGGACCAGCTTGGCGATAAAGAGGCCCATGGGGGCAATCTCAAAGCCGTTCTGTATCTTGGTCCGCCGGGAGACGATCTCGGCAATAACATAGACCACGAGGAGGAGGACCCCCAGGATGAGGGCAACGGGAGCGATCCCCCCGATAGGCTCCAGCCCCAGGACCTCATCCACCGTGCCCGTGGCAAGATGGGAATAGCCGGTGTCCTTTAAGCTGATGGGGTTAATATTGGTGATGAGGTAGGTAAGCCCCCGAAAGAGGAGCATCCCCGCCAGGGTAACGATGAAGGCGGGGATCTTGGCGTAGGCCACCCACAAGCCCTGGAAGGCCCCGATAAGGAGCCCGATGAAGAGGGCCGCCAAAAGGGTCAGGGGCATCCCTACCCCGGTGTTGTATACCATGGCGCTGATGGCCCCCACAAAGGCGCAGACCGAACCCACCGAAAGGTCGATCCCCAGGATGATAATAACCTGGACCATGCCCACCGCCAGGATAAGCACATAACTGTACTGAAAGAAAATATTGGTAAAGTTCCGGGGACTGAAATTGTTCCCGTGGGTCAGGGGGGCAAATACAATCATGATCACCGCCAGCATGATGAACATGGAATAATTCCGGATATTATTTCTGAACAGGGTCCGAATTGAAGCCGTTTGCGGCGAAGCCTTGGGTGCCGGGACGGAGGTCTCCGTCTGTTTAGCCTTATCACTCATACTTACTCCTTGTTACTCCTTACGGGTATTATCCGACCAGCGCCAGATGCATGATCTTTTCCTGGGTTGCCTCATCGTGCATTAACATCCCTTTGATCTTCCCCTCGTTCATCACGTAGATCCGGTCCGCCATTCCCAGGGCTTCGGGCAGCTCCGAACTGACCATGATAATGCTCTTCCCCTGCCCCACCAGGTCGTTCAGGATGCCGTAGATCTCCGACTTGGCCCCCACATCAATGCCCCGGGTGGGCTCGTCCACGATAAAAATATCCGGATCCGCCAGCAGGGTACGGCTGACCACCACCTTCTGCTGATTCCCCCCGGAGAGGTTCCGGGTAAGCTGGTTTATCGAAGGGGTCTTGATGGAAAGATCCCGGCGGTAGCGCTCGGCTTCACGGATCTCCCGCTGGGTATTCACGATGCCCATGGTGGAGAGCTCCTGCAGGCTTGCGGTGGAGATGTTGTTTTTTACGCTCTGAATCAGGATGAGCCCCAGGTTCTTGCGGTCCTCCGAGATATAGCCCAGGCCCGCATTGATGGCCGCCCGGGCCGAATGCAGCTGAACCTTTTTTCCATTAATATACACCTCCCCTTCGCTCCGGGAACCGTAGGACCCGCCGTAGATACTCATCATCAGCTCGGTACGACCCGCGCCCATGGGACCGCAGAAGGCGAGGATCTCTCCTTTTCGGAGGTAAAAAGAGGCGTTATCCACCACCTTGATGGTGTGGTAGTCGGGATGGTAAACGGTCCAGTTCTTTACCTCCAGCACCGTATCCCCCGGCTTCGAGAGCCGTTCCGGGAAACGGTGGGTCAGGTCCCGGCCCACCATGTCTTTTATCAACATCTCCTCGGTGAGCTTGTCCTTCTTCACGTCATAAACGGAAATCGACTTTCCGTCCCGAAGCACCGTCACCGTATCCGCCACCTGGAGGATCTCGTTGAGCTTGTGGGAGATCATCACCGAGGTGATGCCCTCTTTCTTAAACTCCAATATCAGGTTGAGGAGTTTCTCACTCTCATCGTCGTTGAGGGAAGAGGTGGGTTCATCCAGGATGAGGAGTTCCACCTTCTTGGAAAGGGCCCGGGCAATTTCCACCAGCTGCTGCTTTCCCACCCCCAGTTTGCTCACGATGGTTTCGGGGGATTCGTGGAGCCCCACCCGGTCCAGGTATTTCTTTGAATCCCGGATGTATTTATCCCACCGGATGATCCCGAACCGGGTCTCCATGTGGCCCAGAAAGATGTTTTCATATATTGAGAGGTAGGGACTGAGGGCCAGTTCCTGATGGATAATGGCCAGTCCTTCCCGTTCACTGTCCTTGACATTCCGGTAGAAGGTCTCTTTTCCCTTATAGAAGACCTTGCCCTTATAGTCCCCCTTGGGATAGACCCCGCTGATGACGCTCATCAGGGTAGACTTTCCCGCGCCGTTCTCCCCGCAGAGGGAATGAATTTCCCCCCGCCTCACCTTGAGACTGACATTGTCCAACGCCAGAACCCCGGGGAATTCCTTGGTGAGGTTTTCGATCTCAAGAATATACTCGCCATACCCGTCCATGATCCGCCTCAATTCAATCCAGAATAATAAATCCTATCAATAACCGCTTTAGTATAAATTAATTATGAGAGAAAGAAAATATACTGAAAAAAGAAATATACGAAAGAGCCGGTTTCAAAACCCATACTTTGAGTTTTGAAACTGGCTCGAATAGGTAGGACCCGCGCAAGAATAAAATGCAGGGCATTTTATTCTAATTGCTTACGCAATAAAGAAACAATATGACCATTCGGTCATGTTGTTTCTG
>NZ_JAJQRC010000059.1:0-13374 GCF_046533115.1 Treponema sp. TIM-1 | reverse complement strand
AGCGCTGAACTCGGAGCAGGAATTGAACGAGCTCAGGACAGCCTTGAAGCAAGCCGAGACCTCCTTGATGAGCTTGGAACAATCCTGGGCAGCCTACAGGACCGGAGTAGAACTGCGGATAGCCAGCCTTGAACGCCAAAAGCGGATTTACAAATACGGTTTTATCGCCGGCATCATCCTGACCCTTGGGGGATGGACTACCTTTGCGGTGACCCGGTAGGACACATAATTAAGAATTTAACCACGAAGGCGAAGAAGGGAAGAGGAATGAAGAGGGTTAACCACGAACGACACGAACGACACGAACGAAGAGGGGAGAAGAGTTAGGAATGAGGAGTTAGGAGAGGAAGAGATAGCCACGTTTTTTGTATAAATGGCCTCTTCTGAAATTTAACCACAAGGCCTCTTACCAACCACCAGTTTAGGTCTGCGCCGGCGAAGCCCGGCGGGGAATTACGCCCCGCCCGCGTCTCTGGAATTCCCCGCGGTAACAGACCGGTCACGGGCTGTGGACGCGGCCACCACCGGTTAATGCGTAGGCGTAAGCCTCCACGACTGAGGCCTCTTACCCCCCTCCCCCCCGGCAGTTTAGGTCCGTGCCGAAGAAGCCCGGTGGGGAATTACGCCCTGCTCGCGTCTCTGGAATTCCCCGCGGTAACAGACCGTTTACGGGCTGTGGACGCGGACTCTACAGGTCAGCGGGCAGGGCGTAATTCCCCACCGGGCTTGCTTTAGCCCCCCCTAAACTCCCGGAAAATCCGTTTACGGGCTGTGGACGCGGACTCTACAGGTCAGCGGGCAGGGCGTAATTCCCCGCCGGGCTTCGCCGGGTCCAGCCCTAAAACGCGCTATATAGATGCTCCTTACAAAGATTCGCTCCCCGGATTTAGTTGGGTACTGCGCAATACTTTTCCATATATTCATTCATCGCCCTGATAAGCCGGTCTTCCAGGGCTTTATCGTAGCGCAGGGATCCGTCTTTACGTGCTTTGGCGCCGAGAAAATGGCCAATGCCGGAGTAGAGGGCGATAAAATTATGGTCCACCCCGTAAACAGTGAGGGCACTGTTCAAAGCCGTAGAATTCGCATAGGGTACCAAATGATCCGCAGCATCATGGACGATAATGGTAGGAGGACTGTTGGCAGTAACAAAATAAAGCGGAGAAATGGCCTCCAGGATTTTCAGGCTGGATGCACTGTATCCTTCGCTGGTAATATCCCCTGCTACCACATGATGGCCGGTAGCTCTTTCCGCCAGTTGATAAAAGAATTTTCCCCACCGTAGTTTATTAAAATTGTACAGAAAGGCGGTGTCGCCCAGGTCTGCGGGACCGGCCATGTCGACGCAAAACGCTATTGGCAGGGGACTGGCCTCGTGCTGCTTGTAGGCATAAAGCATTGCCAGATGTGCGCCGGAAGAGTGCCCCATGAGGATCAGCTTTCTCGGGTCCACCTTGTTTTGCCTGCAAAATTCCCGTATATAGGCGACGGCGGCGGTCACATCGTCCTCCAGCGCGTTCATGTGGGTGGTTTCATCCAGGTACCGGTGGTTTATCGACGCAACAACGAATCTGTTTCTAAAGGTATCCAAAAAAGCCGGGCAATTTTTCTTGTCGCCGTACATCCATATCCCGCCGTGAATAAACAGGATAACGCCCTCACCCGCGGCCGCGTGGGGGATTGAAATGTCCGCTGCATTCCGTTCATGAGAACCGTATTGCAGGTCCTTATGCAGGGTGTAGCGGACATCCGTTGGTATTTCTCCGGTCGAAACACAGCCGGCCATAGAGAATACACAAAATACAATAAATAACCCAATGATAAATTTTCGCATGATTTTATTTTTATATAAAAAAAACCTTTCCACAAGGGGAATTTTATCATCCGGGGTAGTATGAAACATGCCGTCATATCCTTCTCCACCGGGCAAGAATAATCCTGGCTTCTTTTAAGAAATTTTGAGGGAAATTTAAAAAATATCGGTTAAATTTTATGCCGTAGCTCAGGATAACACATGAAAGCAGGTCATATAAGTGATGCAGTCAGGGAAATAAATGAAGGTAAATTAGTACTGCCGGTAATTCAACGTTACCTTTTCCGGGACGAGGAAAAAATGGAACTGCTTTTTGATACCTTGCTAAAAGAAGGATTACAAATTATGCGAAGTTTTTTGGCTTCTTATTTGTATTCTCGATCTTCTCTTCCCTGCCTTATTGCTTCCAATATTTCACCCATTGTAATATTAGTTTTTATTCCTTTAACATTTTCCAAGGGGGATTTCAATTCATTTTTGTTTTCATTTATGGAAACACGAACAAAGAAGAAAATTCAGGTATAAATTCTGGAATATAGAAGCAAAAGTTCGTGATGTTCGTGTCGTTCGTGGTTAATCCTATTCTTCCTGCATAACATGAATTATTGATAAATGGGTTGACATAGTTTAACAATCTGTATAAACTAATAAAAATCTGAATCTGAGGAGACCAAAAATGGCAGGCATATTTTCAATGCTCAAACAGACCATAAGAATATTTACCCAGGAAGATTTTCCTAAAAATCCCCATGCCCCTTCAATCAGCGAAAGCGAGCAAAGGGCATTGGCAGTGGGCTTGATAAACAGTGAACAGCTTACCGCTTATACCGACAGTTTGACCACCGGACTCCCCCAAGACAGGATTTTGCAGGGGTTAACAGATGCATGGGATATTTATGACAAGGAAGGCGCCTATAGCATAATTGAGTGGCTGCAAAAAGAAGGGCACCGGGTATATTTTCCCGAAATATATCCATTAATTAAAACGGATCCTGATGAACGGAATAAACGGCTTGAAACACTATTTGGGGAAAATGCTGAAAAAGCAATACGATTTGCGGACAATCTTTTGGAGTGTATCTCTGAACGGGGCAATGATGATTTTGCGGCATTTAATGACGAAAATATGAAAAAAGGGATACTGGCATGGGATTTGGGGCGGCTGATAGCAATTACCCGGATGTCATTTGACATTGGTTACCTTGATGAAAAGACGGCATGGGGTGTTATAAAAAATGCCTATGAAATGGCAATAAAAGAATATAAGGACTGGAAAGAACTTGCGGTGGCCTATCTTATTGGGCGCGGGATGTGGAGTGGTGATAATATGATGTTGAATGGATTATACGGGATTGCACAAAAAGCATTGGAGCATGACAATAGTCCATGGAAAAAACTATCGTTAAAATGATCCTCTGCGGAGCTTGCTCCGCGGAGGATCATTGAAGAGGAGATTTTAAATTATTAAGGAGTATGGTTATGAATCAGAAATTTTTTGTGTATTTCTTTCTCGTGTTGGTATTTGTTGGATCAACGCTTAACGCCCAGGACGGTTACAGAGGCCCCGGGGCAGACACGGTAACCGTTGAGGCCGCCAAAAATTTAAAGGATGATTATCCGGTAACTTTACGGGGAAAAATTGAAAGATTTTTGGGAGATGAAAAATATTTATTTTCCGATGATACGGGAAATATCATTATCGAAATAGATAATAGACTCTGGCGCGGGATTTCAATAGATCAAAACGACACCGTTGAAATAACCGGAGAAGTTGACAGAGGATTTACCCGCGTCGAAATAGAGGCAAGCAGCATCAAGAAAATATAAGTGATCATGGGGGAGCAAGGATGCCGCTTGTACGGCAATATAAAAATGGTACAAAATATTGTATAGAGTATTGACTAAAATAAAATCAGGTACTATATTTAATACAAGGAGTATACTATGATTGATTTAGTAACGAATATAAAACCAATTTCTTATGTAAAGGCCCATACGACCGAAATTATCAGAAATGTTGGTGAAACCAGGTCCCCGATAATTATAACTCAAAATGGAGAAGCAAAAGCGGTCATTGTTGACATAGAAAGCTACCAAAAAACTTTAAATGCTATAAATTTGGCAAAATTGCTAAGTTTTAGTGAGATGGATTTAAAAAATGGTAATACGGTAACCCATGAAGAAGCAAAAAGACGTTTTGAAAAAACAATAGAAAAAATAAAATGAGAGAAATAATTTGGACAAAACATGGAGAAAACGCATTTAATGAAATATTGGAATATATAACCCAAAACTCTGGTCCAATAAATTCAAGTAAAATATATGAAAAAGTAATTGGAGAAATTGAATTATTAAAATCGGAACGAGTGAAGACACGAAAATCACAAGAATTATTAAGTATTGGTATAGATGACATTTATGAATTAGATATACATCCATGGAAAGTTTATTACAAAATAATTAATGACAATAAAACTATTTCAATACAACAAATAATTGATAGCCGAAGAAATATAGAAGAATTATTAGTTACTTTAATAATAGAAAAAAAGATATAAAGAAATTTGTCCTTGTTTCACCATACTTCTTTGCTCAGTAAAGGCCGGATCTGGCAAAATGCGGGTGAATGCCGCCGTACATTTCCTATTTTATTTTTCCATCTATTATTTTTTTGTATAATATTTCTTCTAAATTTCTTCTTCCGTCTATTACTGATATTATATGTATACATTGCCCTTCAGTTTTATAATATAGTATCCAATGATCCTGAACTATTTGCCGATAATCGTTTATCCCAATGTCTTTTAATATTTGCACCTGTTTTCCCATTCCGGGCATATCTTTTAGTTTCTTAATTTGTGAATTGATTTTTGCGTAGGTTTTTTGAGCAACGGTTTTTCCTGCATTATATTTATACCATGATATTATTTCGATAAATTCTTCCCCGGCATCTTTTGACCAGATAATGTTATATTTCATTTTTATTCCAATATTTTCTCAATTCTTTTATCCATTTCTTCTTCGGATATGGTTCTTCCGTTTTTTATATCATTCTCTCCAATGGATAAAATTTTAAGTAAATTTATTGAATCCACCATACTTTGATAATAATGCACATTCATTAAAACCGCCCGTGCCTCCCCGTTTTGGGTAATAACCACCGGATTGTTCTTTTCTGCAATCTGTTTTAAGACATCAGCCGTATGGGTCTTTACATAAGAAATTGGTTTAATGTCTTCCACTAAATTTATCATAGTTTACCGCCTTATTTTATATGGTACTTTATTTTGATTCTTTCGTCAATATTTCATACTATATTTTGTTAAAATTTTAGGCCCAATTTCGCATAACCCTGTTATGTACGAAACAGATTCAAATTTACACCCTCGAATACGTAACCACAACCCCCTCGAATACCCCGAACCTTTGCTTCAATATTCCGGAATTTATACCTGAATTCTCCTTCTCTGTTCGTGAGGTTTGTGTAGTTCGTGGTTAAATTCTCAGCTTAAAACCCCCCACAACCCCCTCGAATACCCCGAACCTTTGCTCCAATATTCCGGAATTTTACCTGAATTCTCTCCTTTGTTCGTGAGGTTTGTGTGGTTCGTGGTTTTTCCTGTCTTCTCCTGAAGCTGAGAATTGCTGAAATACGTCATCAATATATTGACAGAAATGGATTTTTAGGGTATATTTATATCTTAGTATATCTATCGGAATAATTTATAAAGGTCATGAAAATATTAGATTTGGTGGGGAATACACCCCTTTTGGAATTATCAAAAATCTCCCTTGCGGCGGGAAAATCCCGTCCCGCCGGGGTCTCCCTCTATGCCAAGGCCGAATTCTGCAACCCCTCGGGGTCGGTCAAAGACCGGGCCGCCAAGGCCATGCTCCTGGAGGGTATCGCCCAGGGGAAACTGGGACCGGGCAAAACCATCATCGACGCCACCAGTGGCAATACCGGCATCGCCTATTCCATGATGGGGGCTGCCCTGGGGTTTCCGGTCAAGGTTTTCCTCCCCGCCAACGCCTCCACGGAGCGTAAGGGCATTATGCGGCAATACGGCGCGGAAATTGTGGAAACCAGCCCCCTGGAGGGTTCTGACGGGGCCTACCTGGCCGCCCTGCAGGAGGCGGAGGCCCATCCGGAAAGATACTTTTACCCCAATCAATACAACAACGACGCCAACTGGAAGGCCCATTATCAGGGTACGGGCCCTGAAATATGGGAGCAGACCCGGGGGGCGCTGACCCATTTTATCTGCGGCATGGGGACCTCCGGCACGTTTATGGGGACTTCCCGGCGGCTCAAGGAGTTGAACCCCGCCGTTACCGTAATCGCCGTCCAGCCCGACTCCCCCTTCCACGGCATCGAGGGAACCAAACACATGGCCAGCACCATCAAGCCCGGTTTTTACGACGAACGGCAGGCCGGCGCTGTTCTTGAGGTGAATACCGAAGAGGCCTACCGCATCGCCCGGCGGCTTGCCCGGGAAGAGGGGATCCACATCGGGGTCAGTTCCGCCGCGAATGTCCTCGCTGCCTTAACCCTGGCGGAAACCCTCAGCGCCCCCGCAATGATTGTGACGATCCTCTGCGATACGGGGATGCGCTATGTGTCGGATCAGTTTTGGAACATCCCGGCGCAGGAGGATGGTATGGGCAACCCGGCGTATCCCTCGAAGGTATCAGGGGGCCGCCCATGATTGCGCTGAAATTCGAAGCGGAACAACGGATCCGCGAAGAAGGGGAGCGGGCCTGGCCCAACGAATGCTGCGGTTTTTTGCTCGGCATCTTGGAGGGCGGGGAGAAGCGGGCGGACTCCATTCTGGCGGTGGAGAACGCCTGGGAAGCGGGGGAACAGTACCACCGTTTCGTCATTACCCCGGAGGACGTGCTGCACGCCGAAAAGGAAGCCCGCCGGCAAAAGAAGGATATCCTGGGAATTTACCATTCCCACCCGGATCATCCCGCAAAACCTTCGGATTATGACCGGGAACAGGCCCTGCCCTTTTATTCCTACGTCATTGTGGCGGTACAGGGGGGCACGGCGGCGGAATTGACCAGCTGGGAACTCACCGGCGATAGAGATCAATTTTTGGAGGAGGAAGTAAGACTATGGCAGTAACCATACAAATTCCCACGGCCCTGCGGAATTTCACGGACCGGCAGGAGGAAGTAAAAGTTGAGGGGGCTACCGTGGGGGCGGCCATTGCGGCCCTGGCGGAACAGTACCCGGATATCAGGCGTCATCTGTATCAGGATGATAACAACCTTCGATCATTTATCAATGTATTTGCGGGGGACGCCAACATCAAAAATTTACAGGGCCTGGATACGGTCCTCTCCGACGGCGCGGTCCTCATGCTGGTCCCCGCTATAGCCGGGGGCGCCCAAGATGGCACGCGAACCGGTGAGCGTGTCCCCGGCGCCTTCGGTAACACGGCGTGCCCCCCGAATAATGCTCCTGTAGAGAAGAAGGTAGGGGGGGGCCTATAAGCATGTCCCTCAGTATTATCCCGGACAGCCGTTTGACGGATCTTTCCAACGAAGAAATTTCCCGTTATAGCCGCCACCTGCTGCTGCCCGAGATCGGCGTGGCGGGGCAGCAGCGGCTCAAGGCCGCCAAGGTCCTTTTGGTGGGAACCGGCGGCCTGGGCGCCCCCCTGGGGCTATACCTCGCCGCCGCCGGGGTGGGAACCCTCGGGTGCGTGGATTTTGACTTTGTGGAAGAATCAAATCTCCAGCGCCAGGTGATCCACGGGGTCCGGGATGTGGGGCGGCCGAAAGTCGCTTCCGCCAAGGATCGCATTAAAGGCATCAACCCCCTCATCGAGGTGATCACCTACAACACCATGCTCTCCAGCGCCAACGCCCTGGATATTATCCGGGACTACGATATCGTGGCCGACGGTACCGACAACTACCAAACCCGCTACCTGGTAAATGACGCCTGTGTGCTGCTGGGAAAACCCAATGTCTACGGTTCGATATTCCAGTTTGAGGGCCAGGCCTCGGTCTTCTCCACCAAAGAAGGCCCCTGCTACCGCTGCCTCTATCCGGAACCGCCGCCCCCCGGCCTGGTACCGTCCTGCGCCGAAGGGGGCGTGGTGGGGGTGCTGCCCGGTATTGTCGGCTGCATCCAGGCCAATGAGGTGGTAAAGCTCATTGTGGGTTCCAGTGAATATTCCAATCATAGCGCCGATACCCTGGCGGGCAGGCTCCTCCTCTTTGATGCGTGGAAGATGCATTTTCGTACCCTCAAAGTGGACAAAGATCCCCACTGCCCGGTCTGTGGTGAAAATCCTTCCATCCATGAACTTATCGATTATGAACAGTTCTGCGGCCTTAAAACACCGGCCGATGAAGACCCGGTGGAGGTCATCACGGTTAAGGAATTAAAAGAGCGGATGGATAAGGCCGATCCCCTGCAGATCATCGACATCAGGGAACCCCATGAACGGGCTATCGCAAAATTTCCCAACGCAAAACCAATTCCCCTGGGGCAGATGGTCCGCCGCATAGAGGAGTTTGACGAGCAGATCGATGCGGTATTTATCTGCAAAATAGGCCAGCGGAGCGTTTTCGCCATCCGGGCCCTTCGGGAAGCCGGCTACAAAGGACGGCTCCTCAATCTCCAGGACGGTTTCAACGCTTGGGCAAAGGAGGTGGATACATCGCTGCCGGTTTATTGAGTGTAGTTTGTGGTTAAAGATTGAAAATACAAGGAGAGCAAAATGGCAGAGAAAGTTATTAACGCGCTGGGACGGGACGCGGCGTATCAATTGGCAAATGTGACCAAGACGCCGCCCCAGTACGGAGCCCTGACCCCTAAATGGCTTGCCAGGGTTTTGGAATTTAAGGGCCTGGAAGCGGGCATCTACCGGGTGAACCGGGTGGTGGAGGGCGAGACCCCCCTGGATGCCCTGTGCAGCCAGGACCCGAAAAAGATCGAGATTCCCCGGGGGTATATCGAATACGAGACCAAACCCCGGGAGTACCGGCTGAGTTCCATCAGTACCATCATCAACGTGGATACCAAGGTGCAGGATGTGTACAGCGCCCCCTACGATCAAACCAGGGAACAACTGGCCCTGGCCGTCGAAAGCCTCAAGGAGCGGCAGGAAAGTCAGATCATCAACAGCGACGATTACGGGCTCCTCAAAAACGCGGCGGCGGGCCAGCGCATCCAGAGCCGGTACGGCCGGCCCATCCCCGATGACCTGGACGAACTGCTCACCAAGGTCTGGAAGGACCCCTCTTTTTTCCTGGCCCATCCCCGGGCTATTGCCGCCTTTGCGCGGGAATGCACCCGCCGGGGCGTGCCGCCCGCAACGGTGAACATAGCGGGGGGAACCTTTATCGCCTGGCGGGGGGTGCCCATCATCCCCACGGACAAACTCTTTGTGGACGGCCTCAAAAATCCCAAGGCCAAAACCGGCAAGACCAACATCCTCTTGGTCCGCACCGGGGAAACCAAACGGGGCGTCATCGGCCTGTATCAGACCGGGGTTCCCAACGAACAATCCCGGGGCCTCTCGGTCCGCTTCCGGGGCATCGACGATGACGGCGTGGCCTCCTACCTCCTCTCGGTGTACTGCTCCGCCGCGATCCTGGCAGACGATGCCCTGGCGGTGTTGGAAGATGTGGAAGTCGGGGACTACTATGACTATACCCAGAACCCAGTATAGCCCCGGCGGGCCGAGCCCCCAGGACTACGGCCTCCCCGCCGAAGGGGAGATCGCGGCCTGGGCCGCCGAATGGTTCCCGGAATACCAAGGGGGGGAGTCTCCCCCCTCGCTCCAGCCCGTGGACTTGCTTCGCAAGTCTTATGGGCTTCCGCTGCCCCCCTCTGCGGGGGCACCCTCTGGGGGTGCGCCGCCGAGTCCCGGTATTCGGTACGATTATCAGACCCCGGCCCCCGCAACGCCCCCAGAGGTGCCAGGCACCGTTGAGCCGGTAGCAGCATGGTATGGCACTGAGCAATCGATAGCGGAGGATATTTTTTCAGCGTCCCCTGCAACGCCCCCCGCCGTGCCCGGCGTTGGTTTTTCACCCCGGGTAATTCCCCTGGGCGCGGAATTACCCCCTGCCGTGCCGGCGGCCGCCGCCACGGCGGACGTTGTTCCTGCTGCCCGGTCCGCGGACCCGTCCCTTTCCCGCTTCGTAGGGACCAAAAGTCTCGCCGAAATCCGGGGGGATTTTCCCATCCTGGCGGAAAAGGTCAACGGCCATGACCTGGTGTGGCTGGACAACGCCGCCACCACCCAGAAGCCCCAGGCGGTGATTGACCGGCTTTCGTATTTCTACGGGCATGAAAATTCCAATGTCCACCGGGGGGTGCATGAACTGGCGGATCGTTCCACCAATGCCTACGAAGAGGCCCGGCTGAAAATCGCCCGGTTCATCGGCGCCCCCGGGGAGGACACTATTGTGTTTGTTCGGGGAACTACCGAGGGGATCAACCTGACAGCTCAAAGCTATGTAAAGCCCCTGCTCGGGCCCGGGGACGAGATCATCCTTACCCTGCTGGAACACCACGCCAACATCGTTCCCTGGCAGATCATCGCCGAGGAGACCGGGGCCCGCATCAGGGTGGCGCCCATCGATCAAAGCGGGCAGATCATCCTTTCGGAATACGAGCGTCTTTTTTCAGGCCGGACCCGTTTTGTCTCGATAGCCCAGGTGTCCAATGCCCTGGGGACCATAACCCCCGCGGCGGAGATGATCCAAATCGCCCATGCCCACGGGGTCCCGATCCTGGTGGACGGCGCCCAGTCTATCTCCCACATACCGGTCAACGTCAGCGCCCTGGACGCGGATTTTTTCGTCTTCTCGGGACACAAGATCTTCGGCCCCACCGGCATCGGGGCCCTCTACGGCAAAAGCGCCCTCCTGGAGGCGGCCCGGCCGTACCAGGGCGGGGGCAACATGATCGCCGACGTTACCTTTGAGCGCACCCTCTACCAAAAGGCCCCGGCCAAGTTTGAGGCCGGTACCGGAAACATCGCCGACGCCGTGGGGCTGGGGGCGGCGCTGGATTATGTGTCGGCCATCGGCATAGAGAACATCGCCGCCTGGGAACACGAGCTTATCCAATACGGCATACAGGAGCTGACGAAAATTCCGGGGCTCCACATCGTGGGGAGGGCGGCGCAAAAAACCAGTGTCCTCTCTTTTGTGCTTGACGGCCACAGTAACGAGGAGGTGGGGAAATTCCTCAACCGCAAGGGCATCGCTGTCCGGGCCGGCCACCACTGCGCCCAGCCGGTCCACCGCTTCTACGGTCTGGAAGGTACGGTGCGTCCGTCCCTTGCCTTTTACAACAGCTTCGGGGACATCGACCAATTGGCGGCGGCCCTGCGGGAGATTACCGGGTAGTGCAAAGGGAATACAACCACGAACTACACGAACAGACACGAACTTTTTGCTCGAAAGGTCTTCTTGTTCGTGATGGTTGGTGTGGTTCGTGGTTAATCCTATTCCCTTCGCCTTCGGGGTAAATTCTTCGTTTTTTTCTTGTAAAGAGAATATACCAAGGAGAGGTCTCTATGGCAGAAAAAAAGAAATTTTCGATCATTGTTTTTTCCGGGGATTATGACAAGGCCTTTGCCGCGTTCACCCTGGCGTCGGGAGCGGCGGCCCTCAATTATGAGGTAAACCTTTTCTTCACCTTTTTTGGCCTCAATATCATCAAGAAAAAACGGGGCCACAAATGGCTGGGAAAAGATTTTTTGGCCCGGTTTTTCAACTTCCTCATGGGCGGAAGAAACAACCTGCCCTTGAGCCGCCTGAATTTCGGGGGCCTAAGTCCGGTCCTGCTCGGCGGCCTGGCCAAAAAAAACAACGTCGCCGGGGTAGACGAGCTGATTGAAGCCTCGATCAAACTCGGGGTCAATCTGTACGCCTGCGAAACCGCCGGGGTCATCCTGGGCCTCAACCAGGACGATTATATTCCGGAAGTAAAAAGCGTTATCGGTGTCGCCACCTTTCTCAAGATCCAGGAGGGAGGGCAGTCGCTCTTTATTTGATCATGAAGCACACCCAACTGGATATAACGAAGGAACATTGTCCCATGACCTTTGTCAAAACAAAGATCGCCCTTGAATCCTTGGAACCGGGGGATACCCTGGAACTGCTGGTCCTTGCCGGGGAGCCCCTGGACAATATCCCCCGTTCCGCCCAGGAGGAGGGTCATAGGGTTCTTGCGGTGGAGCATGTTGCGGGGGATGTTCATAAGATCCTTATTGAAAAGGCCGGAGAAAAAATTAAGGAGGGAACCGGGTAATGGAAAGAATGTTCAATCCACGGTTAAAGTACCTCACGGATCTGTTAATTAAAAGCTACGAAGAGCATGCCGAGATTATTAAAGTTGATTCGCTGCATTTACTGAACCGGGAGCGCCTGGTAGGTATTCTGGAAAAACTGCGGAACCTGGTGTTTCCCGGCTACTTTGGTAAAAAAGGCATATCCTTTTCATCGGTGGAATATTATGCGGGGGATATTCTGGAAGAAGTTCTGTATGCCCTTTCCAAGGAGACCGCCCGGGCCCTTCAGTACAATCCCTATTACGGCGGCCTGGGCAAGGAACTGCTTGAGGAAAAAGCAGCGGATATCAGCTTCCGGTTTTTGGCCCGCCTGCCGGAGGTACGGGAATATCTGGCCCAGGATGTGTCCGCCGCTTTTGACGGCGATCCCGCGGCCGCCAATCTGGACGAG
Source organism: Treponema sp. TIM-1 (assembly GCF_046533115.1). NCBI lineage: Bacteria > Pseudomonadati > Spirochaetota > Spirochaetia > Treponematales > Treponemataceae > Treponema > Treponema sp. TIM-1. The sequence continues at coordinate 839 of NZ_JAJQRC010000059.1, read as the reverse complement.
ATCATTTCATCCTATCCGGGAATCTATGCGATTATGGCATACCGCCTGGCCCACATCCTCTACGATCTGGAAGTTCCCCTCATCCCCCGGATTATGACGGAGTATGCCCACAACCTTACGGGTATCGACATCCACCCCGGCGCGGTTATCGGCCACCATTTTTTTATCGATCATGGCACGGGCATTGTTATCGGCGAAACAACGGTCATCGGGAACTATGTAAAGATCTACCAGGGGGTTACCCTGGGCGGACTTTCCACCCGCGGCGGCCAGACCCTTAAAGGCGTCAAGCGGCATCCCACCATTGAGCATCACGTTACCATTTATTCGGGGGCGTCCATTCTCGGCGGCAGCACCGTCATTGGCGAAGGGGTAGTTATCGGCAGCAACGCCTTTGTTACCAAATCGGTGCCGGAAAAAACCAGGGTCAGCGTCAAAAACCCGGAGCTCCAATTCAAGTCCGACGGCCAGTCCCCCCCTGCCCACGCGGAATTGTACCAGAATGAATTCTGGGACTGGGTGATTTAGGGTGATACACTAATTAAGCAATTCACCACGATGGCGAAGAATGAATTAAGAGGAATTTACCACAAAGGCGAATAAGGCGAAGAAGGAGAATTAAGAGAGAGAAGGGAGGAGTGAAAAGGGAGGAGATTTTCCTAACTCCTCATTCCTCTCTCCTAACTCTTAATTCTTTCTTCTCGCCTCCTGCGCCTTCGTGGTGAATTTCTTAATTATGTATGGCGCCATGGACTTTACCCCGTTAGGTAGACACCATTAAGCGACTCTCCCTGAGTTAACCATATCAGGTGCCATATAGTCAAGTGCCGAATGAAGCC
>NZ_JAJQRC010000058.1:0-14945 GCF_046533115.1 Treponema sp. TIM-1 | reverse complement strand
CGATGTGGTGTGGTAATTTCATCGTAACGCAAGCGGTAAGGTTTTTCTACCAGTTCATCTTTTTAGCTTAAGAACTTGCGACTCACAAGTTATGAAAAAGAACGAATTAAATTAAATAAACCGAACATCAAAATACTATTATTTTTAACCTACCTATAATTATCTCTGTCGTACAGCAAGAAACTAATCCAAGTACGATACGGAGGTAAGGATGAAAAATTCTCTTGAATTTCCGGATATCCTCTCCCGCCAGCAGGCGGCGGAGTATCTCCATGTTTGTCGGACGACTCTCGACCGGCTTAATCTTCCTAGGATTAAGGTACGCCGAAGGGTTCTTTTCACCAAAGCCGCAGTAGATAAATGGTTGGCGGAAAATACCACAAGAAAGGGAGGCTGTCAATGAGCAGGCAAAAAATTGATGCTATTACAGTATATCTCCTTGAGAATGCTGGACGGCTTAAGTTTGGAACGGTCTCCGTGACCCTCAAAATCCACGAAGGCCGGGTAGTCTCCATCTGCCATGAGACAACGGAATGTCAAAGAAAAAAGGAGAACACAAATGAAACCGTATGCTAAGTATATATTTAAAAAATTGCCGAATATGGCTACCCGATATATATTGCGAGAACATTCCGGAAATGACATCCCCAATTTTCCGGCATTCTGGAAACAGAAAGGACACCCTCATGAAGGCGAAGGGTATATTGTATTCCATGAGACGCAGAACTCACGTCCCAGAATGAGGTTTACTCACGCATTATCACTGGAGAACAATCGGATGTGTACTGGTTTTCGTTTCCTTTTTAAAATTCATACGGCCTACGGAGACTACGGAAATGATGCCATGCTCATTGATTTTTCAGATGACTGGATTAAACTAACTGTTTGGTTCTTTAAGGACAAAAAGGAGACGGCATATTTCCTGTTTGAGAAATGGACGGACGGGAAATTGGTACTGGCTTGATTTTATGTGGCATTCTTTGGGGATTAAGGCCCTGTAGTCCGGGGCCTTGCTCCCTTCGTCTCTTCTGTCGTAACAACTTAATCTTCCCTCCACACCCTGGGGGGGAGAAAAACATGAGGGTATCAAAGATGATAGATAACATAAGTCTGAAAGTCCCCCAGCAGGATGATACGGGATTTACCGGTAGATTGCAGGATTTATGGCGGCGGGATATACACACGTATTCCGGGCATATCCAGAATATGGGGGTTTATAAGAATCTCGATGGTATAATCATTCATGGATCACTGGCAAAATACCTCAATGGTGAAAATCTTACCCCATTAACATGGGGGCACGTAAAGGAGGCAATCAGAAAACTGGAGGTAGAAACCGGGCTTGACCTTTCAATGACAATAGTCAAGTCGGTAGAAATTGGTATAAGTATATTTACCAAGGAAAAGCCGTCCGAATACCTAAAACTATTCGGCAATCCGGCAATTTTCACACGGCGGGAGTTTTCCAAATCGACAGGTCTGGAAACCATTACCTATGCTACAAAAACGGGGGCTTTCCAGTTTACGGGTTATGACAAAATACAGGAGATGAAAAGCAGGAAGGGAAATTTGCATTTGTCCTTCTCCAATGATAAAAATGTGTTACGCCTTGAGTATAAGATTGTACGGCGGAGGGGAATATACGCAAGGTTTAAGAGGGACTTAATGGCATACGATCTTTTTGACCGGAATATATACCGGAAACTACAAGGCCTCTTTTGGGATGCATATCAGGCAATCCCCAAATTAGGACGGCAGTGTTATTTCAACAAGCTGGATAACATAACCCCTACCAAATGGACAGAAATACTGGCGGAGCAATACCGGCAAATCTGCCCAAAGGAATGTTTGCATTTACAGCAGACCCTAAGAGAATCCGGGGCATTATCGGACAAGAGCCGTGAACGAATACGGGCGGAAGAGCGAAGGAGGGCAAAGGATTTTTCAATGTCGGATAAAAGCCCATTGGTTGCAGAACTGGATGAGCTGGTTAGGGGGCAGTTCGTGGCATACCTGAAAACGAGTATCACATAAGACGACATATGGAAAAATATTAGGACACAGAATGCAGCATAGCTTCCCGCAAAATGGTGTTCATACGGGTCTGATAACCCTTCCCTCCCTGCTTAAGCCACGCCACAATATCGGCATCCAGTTTACAGGTAACCGCAACTTTTACCGGCTTAAACATCTGGCGCTCTTCCCAGGGACGGAATTTGGAAAAATCGGTTATTTCGGGAATGTCGGAATAGTCGATATCCTCATCTTTAAGGTTTTTTACCCGGTCCCAATCTTTCTTGGTGGGTTTAGGAACGGTTTCCAAAGTATAACGCACAATTGCCATAATATGCCTCCTCCTCCCTTTTATTTGCGGTTCTGGCTGAAATAATCCGTATGGTATCTTCATCAATTTCAACTTCGTTGACAAACAAAACAAGCCCTTCAGTATATCCGATAACAATATAACGGTCCTCATTTTGGCTATGGACTTCATCGTACAGAAAAAGTCTATGCGGGTCTTCTATGGCTGATACGGCCTGTTCAAAACTGACCTTGTGTTTTCTGATGTTCTCCAGGTTCTTAGCCGTATCCCATTCGTAGTTCACCCATAGCCTCTATAATACATATTATCAGATACATATAAAATTGTCAAGATTTTTTCGCCAATGTCACATAAAATGACATATAAAAATGGAGAATTATATCACTCTCGGTATGCCTGGATTGCTTTCAATAGCACAGAATAATTGTGGAGGAATATCGGCGGATGTTTTAATAATCCTGTATGAGTTGCAATGAGTTTTAATAGTTCAAAGATAGGCAATCTCATAACCCGGAGGTCCCAGGTTCGAGTCCTGGCCCTGCTAGAAAATGCGCCCTCTCCGGAGGGCGTTTTTGTTTATACGCAGGACTCGAAGGGTTTCCGCCGCCGACCAGCGGGAGGACCAGGGGCCATGGATGGCCCCGTCAGGCGGAAACCCCGGCCCAAAGTCCCGATGCAGGGATGCTGAGGGATAGAGGGCGAGTCCTGGCCCTGCTTGACCACTATCCGGGACATCGGCTGGCGGGAGACCGGGAAAAGATACGGGATACCCAGATAGCGGCCTTCGGTAGTTTGTTACCTGAACAGCCTCCGATCCCCTAATAAGCCGAGATTCCCCTCCGGATATATCCGGGACTGTCATGGAAGCGGAGACTTAACGAATGTGAGGCTGTTTTCCTAAAAAAATCCAAAAAATTAGCCCTTAACCCTAAGCGGCTGATGGGAGTCGAACCCACGTCTTCAGCTTGGAAGGCTGAGATAATAGCCGTTATATGACAGCCGCATTTAAGGTATCTTACCGAAAACGTCCGGCTCCTGTCAAGTTATTTATAACCGGTACCCGGTGATTTTATTTTCATCCAGGGTGGCGGAGATGCCGGCTTTATGTAATTCCTTCATATCCCCCATTCAAATACCTCTACCCTCACCCGGGTAAAGGTATCCCACAAAACCCCGGATACCCGATACCTCCGGCAGCAACCAAAATCACCGGCATGGTCAAAAACAGGGGGAAAAGGCCGTTTTCATCGAATCTACTTGTTTTTGCTCTGGACCTCGGCCGCCTGTAATCGTAATTTATCCAGTACCAGCCTTGCCTGATCCCGAATAAGACGGTTGTAGTGGTTTGAAGAGGCAATACGGCTGATGGTAGTGATGGCGGTATTGTTAATCACCCCTTTATTTTTTTCAGACAGAATTTCAAAGGCCTCCAGGGCGGAAATCGCCATCTGTTCATCTCCCCTACCGGATTCAAAACGGTTAACCACCCAAGCAATGGCGTTTACGGTTTCACCGTTTTCATTAAGGCCTATTTTTGCCAGGGATTTAAACGCCTCGGTCAGCACCATAGGCTCCGGTTCGGAGATTACCAGCCGGATAATGGTGTTTTTTGCCTCCGGGGTACCGATGTTCCCAAGATTCGTGACCGCCCGTTTCCGTATATCAGGAAAATTATTGATCACCCTTCCGTTTTCCCGGGTTTTATTCGTAAGTCCTTCCAGGGAGAGATATTCCAGGGCATCCAGCACTTCTTTGCTGGTATTACCCCGGCTAATGGCGTCTTCAATATATTCCATGGCTATCAACTTTTCGTCCCGTCCGCCGGTCCGGCTTTGATCCCGAATTATCATGTTTTCTATTGATTGCTGCAAATAAGACTCTTCCACCGATATTTCCCCATCGGTCGAGGACTGCTGCGCCCATGCCATGGTTACCATCATAAAAATCACCATCGTAACCAGCGGCTTTTTCAAAAGGGCAAGTCTTGAAAAAGCAGAGGTTAGACCGTCTTTTTCAGACCCTGCCGGGTTTTGAAAAAGACTTCCCATAAAAAATTTTTTACAAATAATCATATATTTTTCTCCTTAAAATATAGTTTAGCCGGTTTTACCCCAGGGTACAAATTTATTATCATCCAAGGCCGTTTCAAATCGGAAACAGCGGATTCCGAACCACGCTAATTAATAATTTTCCATCCGTCCCCAAAATCTTCCAGATCATACAGGCGCAGCCGCTGCCCTTGAGCGGTAACCATAAAGGCCTTTACCCGCTTTTGGCTGACAAATTCTATATCATCCACCCGGCTGTTAGCCCGGGAAGGAACCACCACATGGGTAAAATAATCTTTACTGTCGGATACTACGGTATTTTTTGACTTTAAAAAAGAGGATTCTGAAACCCGCTTTAAAAATTCCGGGGAATTTATCTCCTCAAAATAATCATGCCCCAGATAAGAAACCCAGACATTATAATTCCGGGAACGGATAATATTGTTTAGTTCTTTAATCAGCTGCTGAACATCCTTTTTGGCGGTATTGTACATCTCCGGGGTAATCGAGCTGGGATCAAAATCATCTTCTTCGATTACCTCCTGAACCGCCACTGGAAGCTCGGGGATAACCTCTTCAACCGGTACCGGAAGGGATACTGCCGGTACCACAAGATCTTCTTCCACCGGTTCACCTTCGGTTTCACAGGAGCTATACGCCAAAACAACCGACATCAAAACCAAAATAAGTTTCTTCATACCACCCTACCCTCTGATAAGGGGCCGTCCGTTAAATGGCCTCTACCGTTTATATTACCATGAATGAAGGATTTTCTTCAAGAAACCTCCGGAAACAAACCGGGGTTTGCAGAAGTTACTTTAATCTACTATATCAAACCTCTTAACAAAAAACTAGTAGATGAACTACCCACCCTGAAGGGCGGGGTAGCAATTTTTCTCGTAGGAAAATCTGTCCATGGATTGGGCACCCCACTTCCCCTCACTTGACCGAATTACTTCCCTTGGTTATGGTAACTTATGCTTACCGCGGCTTTTCCGGGGTCTTTTGATCCCCCTACATTAGGACATCTCAATATTGTGGAACGGGCGGCCCGTATATTTGACGAATTGCTGGTGGTGGTTGCCGAAAACCGGCAAAAAAAATACCTTTTTTCCGCGGAAGAACGGGTCGCCATCGTAAGTTCCCTGGTGGAACCGTGGAAAAATGTGTCCGTGACCCTTTGTGATTCCCTGATTGTAGATTTTATCAAAGAAAGGAATATCCGTCTCCTGCTCCGGGGGGTCAGGGGCGGGGGGGATTTTTCCTATGAATTTGAGCTTTCCATGATGAATAAAGCCCTGGATTCCTCCATAGAAACCATATTTATGACTACCGATCCTGAGTATTTTGTGCTCCGTTCCTCGGCAATAAAGGAATTGGCTTCTTTTCACGGAGATATTTCCGCCATGGTCCCCCCCCTGGTGGCGAAAGCCCTGGAGGATAAATATAGGTAGGGGGCGTTTTGAAACCGGCCCGGATTAAGAAAAAGCGGTCCGGCTTAATCGGGGCTTATTTGTTTTTTCCCGGAGCCTTTTTCGGGAAGTTGACACTTTTTATAGTTTTTGTTAGACTTAGGGTAGAAATTACGGGAAAATTTATGAGGAGAGGTTACAAACATGGCTGTACCCAGATTTAAAACGTCAAAAGCACGGACCCGCCGCCGGCAGTCTATCAATATGAAGCTTAGTGCTCCTGCATTTATAGCATGCAGTACCTGCGGTAATCAAATTTTATTGCATCGGGTATGCCCAAAATGTGGTTTTTACCGGGGAAAACAGGTAATTGTCCCTGATTCAAAGGTATAATGCCTGGGTAAAACCGCCTCTAAAACGGACCTGTCTATAATTAGATAAATAATTATCGATAGAGGCCGGTTTAAAAGGTCAAATTTTGAAACCGGCGCAGCTTAGCGGCTTTAAAATCCAATGGTCCCGGGGACCGTGAACAAAGTATAGGAGTGTTAAATTTTATGGATGATTTATTTGAAAAGATGAAGAAACTCATCGCCGAAAAACTGGAAATTGATCCGGGGAAAATAACCCTGGAAGCGTCATTCCGCCAGGATCTGGGTGCGGACAGTCTGGACACCTATGAGTTGGTTTATGCTATTGAAGAAGAAATGGGAATCTCCATTCCCGATGAAAAAGCCAATGAATTTGAAACTGTTCGGGATGCCTACGAATATATAAAGTCCCAACAGAAATAACCCATGACGGATCGCGGCAATTTTACCCATTGCTCTTTTCAAGCGATCCGTTCCCTTCCGGAAATAACTCCGGAAAGAAAAAAGGCATTAACGGCATTTCAGAAGGCCGCCCGGATCAGGTTCAAAAGCCTTAAGCTTTTGAACCTTTCATTTGTTCATCGATCCGTAGTCAACGAATCCGGTCATAAAAGTAACAATGAACGGCTTGAATTTTTAGGGGATGCTATCCTGGGAGCGGTAACCGCCACCCTGCTGTATGAAAAACTGACCGAAAAAAAGGAAGGGGAACTGGCAAAGATCAAATCGGTGGTGGTTTCTGAGGATGTTCTTGCCGGAATCGCCCGGGAACTGCAAATTGACACCCTGCTTATTTTAGGGCGGGGGGAGGAACTTTCCGGGGGCAGGGCCAAAAAAGCCATCCTGGCCGATGCCATGGAGGCGCTCATCGGGGCTTTGTACCTCGATTCCGGATATAACGTGGTCTTTAATTTTTTACATCCCCGCTTAGAGCCGGAGATAGCCAAAGTCATAGACAAGCGCCATACCCAGGACTATAAATCCCTTTTGCAGGAACTGACCCAGCGGCTTTATAGGACTTATCCGATTTACCAGCTGGTAAAACGAAGCGGGCCGGAACATGCCCGATTTTTCTGGACGGAAGTTACGGTTAATGACCAGTCTTACGGACCGGGAATGGGAAAAACTAAAAAATCCGCGGAACGGGAAGCGGCAAAAATGGCTTATGAATCCCTGAGCGGGATAAATGGTAAAGGTGATTTGTGAAAGAACCTATTATTTTAGCATCCGGTTCATTGAGAAGGCAGGAATATTTTCGTCTGCTGAGCTTACCCTTCAATATTATGCCCCCTCAGATTGATGAAAATGCGGACGGAACCCTAGGCCCCCGGGAATGTGCGGAAGATTTCGCGATCCGCAAGGTTAATAAAATCATCAGCCTGCTTCAAAACCGCATTCCCCCCTGGATCTGCGGGGCGGATACCATCATTTCCGTCGATGATGCTGTTTTTGGAAAACCCCAGGATCGCTCTGATGCCTACCGGATGTTGACCAAACTCCGGGGGAGAAGCCACGAAGTAATTACCGCGGTGGCCTTATTTAACGGTAAAGAAAAAACCATAGACTGCCGTTCGGTAAAAAGCGTGGTCACCTTTATGCCCCTTTCGGAAGATGAAATAGAATGGTACCTCAATACCGGTGAATGGCAGGGATCGGCCGGGGCCTATAAGATCCAGGGATTGGCCGGTTGTTTTGTCTCCGAAATCCAGGGGTCTTATAGCGCCATTGTGGGCTTGCCAATGCATGAATTTTATGTCATGCTTAAGGATAATGGTTATCCTTACGAGGAATAAACCATACAAGGCAAAAAATTGGTTTTTTGCCTATTTTCCGCCGTGGTAAAACCGGCGAGATAGAGGGAAGGCGCCGCCATACCAAAAAAGCGGATGGTATCGTGTGGGGGTTCTCTCCCAAAACGGTTCCAAATCCGGCAAAATCGGGATTAGGCGGCCGGGGAGGTTTGTTTTGGCTGTAGTTACTATGAAAAGCCTGCTTGAATCGGGAGTACATTTCGGTCATCAGGTTAAACGCTGGGATCCGCGGATGGAAAAATATATCTTCGCGGAACGGAACGGTATCCACATTATCGATCTGCAAAAAACCATCCAGGCAATCAAAGACGCTTATGAGGCGATCCGTAAAACCGTTTCTTCGGGCAAGACCGTTTTGTTTGTGGGGACCAAAAAGCAGGCGCAGCAGGCCATTCAAAAAGAAGCCGAACGGTGCGGCATGTTTTTTGTGAATAACCGTTGGCTGGGGGGAATGCTGACTAATTTCGTGACGATAAAAAAATCCCTGCTTCGTCTTAAAAAATTGGAAAAGATGGAAGTAGACGGGACCTTTGAAAATCTGACGAAAAAAGAAATAGCCGCCCTGGGTAAGGAACGGACCAAACTCCAGAAAAACCTGGGGGGTATAAAAGAGATGAAGGATCTGCCGGGGATTCTTTTTATTATTGATACCCGTAAGGAGGCTATCGCGGTGGCCGAAGCCCAGCGGATGGGTATACCCATTGTCGCGGTGGTGGATACCAACTGTAACCCCGAGGGGATCAATTACCCCATTCCCGGTAACGACGACGCTATTCGGGCAATCACCCTTTTTACCCAGATCATTGCCAACGCGGTGGTAGAGGCGGATAATGAGGCGGGGCTCAAGATCATCGAAACCTTGGGGGACGAAGACGAAGATATGGAAAATGTCATCACCGATGTATCCATTAAAGAGGAAGATCAGGAGGTGGATATTGAATCCTATGCTTCCAAGGCGGAACCCCAGGAGATTCCTATTGTCCCGGGGGCCGATGAAGAAGATGAGCTTCCGGTAGATGTAGACAAGGTATATGACGAGGAATGACCCCCACCGCGGAAGGGCCGGTCGATGAGAGAAGGTCCGGTGGACTTTTGCCCTGTGGCAGGGGGATTTCCGGCCCGCCATTATGGAGGGAATTGGCCTTGTCCGGAAACTGAAGTTTCCCGACAAGGCTATTAAACACCCCGGAGGATCTTCCCCGGGAGGGCCCTTGCGGGTATGAGCCCCCTCTGAATAATCTTTCGCGATAAAAATTTGAAGGAGTTACATAATATGGAGATTAGCGCGGCGGATGTTAAAAAGCTTCGGGAAAAAACCGGAGCGGGAATGATGGAATGTAAAAACGCTTTGACCAGTACCCAGGGTGATTTCGCCCAGGCGGAAAAATTATTAAAGGAAAAGGGGCTTGCGGCGGTCGAAAAACGGGCGGGCCGGGCAACCAACGAAGGAAAGATCTTTATCAAAATAAAGGACCGGACGGCGGTTTTGGTGGAATTGGCATCGGAAACGGATTTTGTTGCCCGGAATCCCGAATTCATCGTTCTGGGCGGGAATATTATCGACCGGATCCTGGAGAAGGGGTATACCGAACCCAACGATGAACTCAATGGGATGGTCAGCGACCTGGCCACCAAGATCCGGGAAAACATGAGCCTTAAACGGGTAAGGGTGGTAAAAGCCGCGGAAAATGAATACCTGACCCAATACATCCATGGGGATGGGGTCATCGGGGTGGTGGTAAAAATGGGCGCCGATAAAGGGGAAATATATGAAAAGGAAGAAGCAAAAAGCTTTGCCTTTAGTTTAGCCCTCCATATAGCGGCCTTTAATCCGCTGGCATTGGATAAAAGCAAAATCGATCCGGCTTTTCTTAAGGAGCAGGAAGATATTTTCCGCAAACAGCTGGAGGGGGATGAAAAACTTGCGGGGAAACCCCAACAGGTTCTGGATAATATCCTGAAAGGTAAGGTAAATAAGTACCTTGCGGATGTCTGCCTGCTGGATCAAGGATATGTGAAGGATGAAAAATTAACCGTTGCCCAGGCCCTGGCGGATTGCGGCAAACAGTTGGGGGCAAAACTCACCATTAATGACTATGTATATTTTAAAGTAGGTCAGTAACCCTAACCCGATCGGTATGCCGTGGGAAACCGGGGGTAGAGAAACGCCCAATAGTAAGGAGTGGAGAGATATGCATACTGTTATTTCGTCATCCGAAGATCGGATGAAAAAAACCATTGCCAGTCTAAAGGATGGATTTGCGTCCCTCAGAACAGGCCGGGCATCGGCGGCGCTCTTTGATAAGATCAAAGTAGATTATTACGGTGACAAATCCCCCTTAAATCAGGTAGCCACTATTTCCATCCCCGAAGCCAGGCTCATCGTAATTCAGCCCTGGGATAAAGCGTTAATCGGCGAAATTGAAAAGGCAATCCGCTCATCGGAGCTTTCCCTTAATCCCTCGAATGACGGAAAGGTTATCAGAATTTCCATCCCCCCCCTGACGGAGGAACGGCGGAAAGAACTGGTAAAACACGCTAAAAATCAGGCTGAACAGAGCCGGGTGGCGGTCAGGAACATACGCCGGGACGGTAACGATGAGCTTAAAAAACTGCTTAAAGAGGGGGAGCTCACGGAAGATGAAGAAAGCCGCGCCTCGGAAGAGCTGCAAAAGGTAACCGATAGTTATATCGTAAAAATCAATCAAGTCTTAGAAGAAAAAGAAAAAGAAATAATGGAAGTGTAATGCCCCACGAAGCGGATTATGATAATCTTCATCTGCCTTCTCATATCGGCATTATTATGGACGGAAACGGCCGTTGGGCGCGGCAGCGGAATATGATCCGTACCCAGGGGCATTTGGAGGGACTTAAAACCGCTAAAAAAATGGTAAAAGCCGCCAGTGATATGGGCATCTCCTACCTCAGCCTCTATGTATTTTCCACGGAAAACTGGAAACGCACCGCCGATGAAGTGGGCTTTATCATGGGCTTGGTCAAAACCCATCTCCGGGGTGAATTTGATTTTTACCGGGAAAATCATATCCGAATCCGTCACACGGGAGATCCCGCGGGACTGCCTGCGGAAATTGCCGGGGAACTCATAAAAGTCTGCGAAGACACCCGGAATTTTCAGGGGCTTACGGTGGTATTGGCCCTTAATTACGGGGGCCGGGATGAAATAGTCCGGGCGGTGCGGCGCTTGACGGCAAAAGATGGCGGGGAGATCACCGAAGAAACCATCCGGCGGCACCTGGATAATCCCGATATCCCTGATCCGGATCTGATTATCAGGACCGGCGGCGAATTCCGGACCAGTAATTTTCTGCTTTGGGAATCGGCCTATGCGGAATATATTATTTCCCCCAAATTATGGCCCGATTGGACCGAGGACGATCTTAAATCGGCTATTTATGAGTATCAGGGACGGGAACGTAAATTTGGCGGCATACCGGTATGAAAAAACTAATTGAACGGCTTTTAATTTTTTTTATCGGATTACCCCTCATCGTCTGCTTAGTGATCTTCCTGCCCTATAAAAATCATGTGGTCATGAATATCATGGTGGTCCTGGTGAGCGCCCTGGGAAGCGTGGAACTGGCGGAGATGCTGAAAAAGAAAAACTGCCCCATCAACCGGTTGGAAGCGGGGATCTTAGGCGCCCTGGTTCCTCTGGGAATGACCGTAGCGGTTAGTTTCAGGAGCGATATCCCGGTAGTCCCGATCTCGTTTATGTTGGCGGTTTCCTGGCCGCTGGTGTCTCGGATTTTTTCCGGATCCGATAAATTACCGGATATCCTGCTTTTTGTCGCCGCGGTTTCTTCGGTGATCATCTATCCCGGTTTTTTTATGATCTGGATTATCAGAATGACCTTATTTTCCCAGGCGGTCCCGGTTATTCTTATCTTTTTGCTCATGGTTATCACCAATGATTCCGCGGCCTGGGCCGTGGGCATGCTCTTCGGAAAGAAAAATCGTAACATTATTCCCGCAAGCCCCAATAAAAGTATCGCCGGTTTTATCGGCGGCCTTATCGCTTCCATCCTTATCGGATTGGGGGCGGCCCTGCTGATACCGCAGGCATTTACCGCCCAACATATACCGGCCATACCCTCCGGGTTAATGTTAGGGTTCCTCTCCGGAGTCGCCGCTGCTCTGGGGGATTTGGCCGAATCGGTATTAAAAAGAAGTTCCCGGATCAAGGATTCGGGGAACCTTATCCCCGGCAGGGGCGGCGTGCTGGATTCGATAGATTCCATAGCCATGGCGGCGCCGGTATACTATTGGTTATATCGGGTGTTATTTTGATTCGTTGCGAAGGGTACCTACCCCACCGCTCTGCAGTGTGCGGCAGGCTGATTAGCCTATTATTGGGGAGTCCATGAAAAAACGGATAGCGGTTCTTGGCGCCACCGGTTCCATCGGTAGCATGACCATGGATATCCTCAGACAGGGCAGGGATGATTTCGAGGTGGTCCTGCTTTCCGGTCACGGAAACATCCGGGGCCTCCTCGATCTTTCCCGGGAATTTCCCACCGCCCGGCTGGCCCTATCCGGACCTGTTCCCCCGGAAGAAGGGGTCCGGGCCGAAGCGGCCTATTACGGCAGGCAGGGGTTACTTACGGCCATAGCGGAGTCCGGGGCGGATTTGGTGGTTAACGGTATCGCCGGGGCGGCGGGACTTCCCCCCTCCCTGGCGGCCTTGGAAGCGGGAGCGGATCTGGCCCTGGCCAATAAGGAAACGATTGTAATGGCCGCTCCCCTAGTGTTTGCCCTGGCGGAACGGAAAAAAAAACGGATCCTCCCGGTGGATTCGGAACATTCGGCTGTTTTTAACCTCCTGGAAGCCCGTGGAAAAGCAGGACTGGACAGGATCTTCTTAACCGCCTCCGGCGGGCCCTTCCGTACCCTTCCGGCGGAACAGATGCAATTAATAAGCCCCCAGGAAGCCCTGGCCCATCCCACCTGGAATATGGGGCCCAAGATCACCGTGGATTCGGCGACCCTGGCCAATAAGGGTCTGGAAGTCATCGAGGCGGCGGGGCTTTTTGGGGTAGGACCGGATGCTATATCCGTGGTGATCCACCCCCAAAGCATCGTCCATGCCCTGGTTTCCTTTCGGAATGGCGGGGTATATGCCCAAATGTCAAAACCGGATATGCGGCTTCCCATCCATGGCGCCCTCTATTGGCCCGAACCCAGACCCTGTTCCTACGGCGCCCTGTCATTTGAGGGTTTAACCCTGGAATTTGACAAGCCGGACTACAAAAAATTCCCCTTGCTTCCCCTGGCCTATGAGGCTATCCGGGCGGGGGGGCTCTATCCCACGGTGTATAATGCGGCCAACGAGGCGGCGGTGACGGCATTTTTATCAAAAAAGATCGGTTTTCTTGATATATCCGCCACAGTTGAGTATGTTTTTAAGAGGGATTGGCGCCATCCGGCGTCTCCCGGTACCTTTCCGGATCTGGAAACTATTCTTGAGGCGGACAGACAAGCCCGGGAACAGGCCCTTAACTATATTATGGAGAAAAATTGATGGTCATAAAAATACTATTAGGTTTGATCGGTTTAGGGGTAGTGGTCTTTGTCCACGAATTGGGGCATTTCATCGCCGCCCGGTTGGTGGGTATTGATGTAGAAGCCTTTTCTATCGGGTGGGGAAAACCAATCTTAAAAAAGAAGATAGGCCGGGTGGAATACCGGATCGGCATGTTCCCCATCGGGGGCTATTGCAAAATGCGGGGGGAAAACGAATTCCAGGATGCCTTTGATAATAAAAAAGAGAATGTCTCCCCCACCAAGGGAACTTTTTTCTGGGCAAACCCCTGGAGAAGGATTTTGGTCTCCATCGCGGGTCCCTTTTTTAACCTTATCTTCGCGATTGTTGTATTTTCCTTTATTTGGGGCATCGGCTTTGAGGTTTATACCATGGATAACCGGATCGTGCTGGCATCGGATATTGATCAGGAACAATATCCCGCCGATGAGGCGGGCCTTAAAACCGGGGATCGGATCATCGAAATAGACCGCCGGCCCATCGCCAATTACCACGATATCCAGGAAGTAATAGCCACCAATGCGGAAAAAAACCTCACCCTTAACGTGGAACGGGACGGAAAAATTCTGGATATTACCATACGGCCGAGCCTTGAAAAAAGTTCCGGCGCCGGTAAAATCGGGGTGTATTATTGGGCCGATCCGGTGATAAGCGCCGTGGCTGAGGGGAGCCCCGCGGCCATAGCAGGACTCAGAAGCGGGGATCGGATCAAGCGGATTAACGGGGTGGAATTTCCCCACACCGTTGCCATGTTGCGGATCCTCTCGGAGCAAGTTCCGGTGCTATCCATGGAATATGAACGGGACGGTGAAATCAAAAACACCAACCTGGTCGTCTCCTACACCAGGGAAGGAAACGCCGATATCGGCATTACCTACGAGAGCATCCGCTACCACACCCCGTCATATTCCCCCGGAGGGGCGGTACTCAAGGGCGTTCAGGAGACCTGGAAAACCCTGGTGGTTTCCGTGAAGAGTTTTGGGCTCCTTTTTCGGGGGATTGATCTGACCCAGGCAGTTTCCGGGCCGGTACGGATCACCTATATGGTCGGGGAGATTGCCGCCGAAGGTTTTGATCAGAGTATCGGTACGGGAATATCGTCTATGGCTAATTTTCTCGCCCTTATTTCCATAGCCCTCTGTATCATGAACCTCCTCCCCTTTCCGATACTTGACGGAGGAATGATAATTTTATTCATAATAGAGGCAATAAAGGGGCGCCCCCTGCACCCCAAGGCGGTCTATGCTTTTCAGACTATCGGGGTGGTCCTCATTTTCGGCATCATGATTTTTGCGGTTTTTGGGGATATCCTGTTTTTGGTCCGGCGTTAGGACCCGCGCAGAAACAACATGACCGAATGGTCATATTGTTTCTTTATTGCGTAAGCAATTAGAATAAAATGCTCTGCATTTTATTCTTG
>NZ_JAJQRC010000057.1:0-15076 GCF_046533115.1 Treponema sp. TIM-1 | reverse complement strand
ATGCAGAGCCGGTATTCATTACAAAAAATGGAACAGGGGATCTTGCGGTAATGAGTATAGAAACGTATGAGTTATTGGCGGGAAAATTGGAGTTATATTCCCTTATAAATGAGGGCTTAGAACAGGCAAACGATGGAAAAACAAAACCTCTAAAGGAATCAATAAAAACGATTCGAGAGAAAATTATATGATGTTTTACACAATAGATGAAAACGAAAAGAAAGTGGATGTAATAAGATTTTTATATGGCCGAAGAGACTGGAAAAATATTTTAGGAATAAATAATCAACCATAGAAAAATATATTGTAAAGGTCCAACGTCGTGACATATTCACATGGTCAACTCAAGCGGTAAAGAAATAGATCAACCGGTATTTTGCCGCAGCAAAGAATAAACGACGGAGATAAATTCTTTTAACGCCTTTGAAACATAGGCGTTTTTTCGGTAACACAGGTACCTTTGGCGGTAGTAATCTCCCATCAAACTGAATTTCCCGATATGGTGGGTATCGATTTCAATTTTGGCGTTTGGCAGCAAGGTATAGGCAATCCCGCTTTCCGCCATGCGAAGACAGGTCAGCCAATGGTCTGTTTCCAAAATGATATTTGGCGTATACCCAACATCCCTGAGGATCAGATCCTGTATAACGCGCAGGTGATGCTTTTTTTTCATCAGCACAAAGGGCCGGTCCGCCAACTCCGTTAAATCTATACCGGGAAAGGATCTGTTTTTGATAGAAACGGTTTTTTTGGGAATGAAATCAACCGGACTCAACAGCAGCATCTCGTCTTTTGTCAGGGGCATACACACCACATTTGGGTGGGTTGTTTTAGCGGCGTATAGAATGACGTCAAGGAGACCGCTCAATAGTAATTCATCAAGAACCGGAGCATGGTCTTCGGTCAGCTTAAATTGAATTCCGGGAAACCGCTCCATCAAAACGGGAAGAATAGCGGGAATGACAAAAGAAGATTCATGTCCGCAGCCGATATGAAGCTGTCCGGTCAGGCTGTCCTGCATATCGTCGATCTGGCTCTGGAGTTCCTGCATGGTTCCCAGCACCTTTTTGGCCGCCTCAAGGTACTTCTCGCCGGCATAGGTCGGCACCATTGGAACCACACTGCGGTCAAAGATTTTGGCGCCGATCTCTTCTTCCACGCTTGCCAGCAAATTGCTTAAGGAGGGTTGGCTGATGAATAAGTTCTGTGCGGCGGCGGTGACACTTCCTTCTTTTGCGATCTCAAGAATATAACGAAAGTGCCGGTCATTCATAAAGGCCCTCCATATCATAATAAAAAAACTATAATAATTATAATTAAAATAGTATTTGACAAATACAATATACCCGGATATCGTAAAACAGTCAATGTTACCATTTAAGAAGGAGGGTTTAATGAAAACCTGTAAAATACTTATGCCCATCGGCGGGCTTGGAGCCGGGATCAATCAGGAGGCGTTTGACCATGGCATGGCGATGGAGCCGGATGCCATCGCCATTGATGCCGGTTCGACAGACTCCGGACCCGGATATTTGGCAAAGGGCATGTGCAAATGTTCCCGCGCCGCGGTGAAAAATGATTTGAAAATAGCGGTATCAGGCGCGATGAAAGCCGGTATTCCGCTGCTGGTAGGCAGCTGCGGCACCTGTGGAACCGATAACATGGTGGATGAGTGCGGCGACATAGTTGAAGAAATTTTCCGGGAAGCGGGGTTTCACGGTAAAATTGCCAAAGTATATTCCCAGCAAAAGCCCGAAGTTCTGAAAAAGAAATGGGATGCGGGGAAAATTCATCCGCTGGAGGGTGCGCCGGAAATCACCAGAGAGACCTTTGATGAATGCAGCAATATTGTCGCGGTAATCGGCGCGGAACCCTTTATCGAGGCGGTAAAAAACGGCGCGGATGTTGTCCTGGCGGGACGCGCTACGGACACGGCGATTATCGCGGCGCTGCCGGTTGATTGGGGGTGCAGCGTAGCCGCCGCATGGCATGGAGCCAAAACCGTGGAGTGCGGCGCCCAATGCGCCGACAAGTCCGACGGCATGGGGGTCTTCTTAACGGTCGATGAAACGGGGTTTTATGTAAAGCCGCTGATGCCTGACGCCCATTGCACCCCCTATACGGTTTCCGCGCATCTGCTTTATGAAAACGCCGATCCCTTCTACCTGAAAGAGCCCTCGGGAACGATGCTGACCAAGAACGCGGTTTACACGCAGGTCGATGAGTACACGGTCTATGTAACGGGATCGGAATTTGAACATGCCGATCAATATACGATGAAGCTGGAAGGCGCGGCCTTGACCGGATACCAGAATATAAGCCTGGTCGGTATGGCGAACCGGAAAGTACTCGCTGATCCGGAAAAATGGATCAAGAATATCAGCGAATATGTGGACCGCTACATTCAGAAGCTGGGCATCCCCCACGAAGACTACTCATTCAATTTTAAGGCCTACGGATATAATGCGGTGATTTCCGGACCGGTCCCCGAGGGAACCCCGCCGCCGAGGGAGATTGGGATGCTGCTTACCGTTACCGCCAAGACCCAGGAACTGGCGACCCAGATAGCCAAAGTTTTCAATCCCTATCTGCTCCACTTTCCGGCGGATTTCAGCGAGCAAATGCCAAGCTTTGCGTTTCCGTTTTCTCCGGTCGACACGCCCCGGGGGGCAACCTATGAATTTAAGCTGCATCATGTGGTTGACGTGCAGGATCCGCTGGAACTCGTCCGCATTGATTATGTGGATATTAAATAGCAAGGGGTGAATGATATGGCGATGGTTCAGGAATTGGCGCAGTATGTGCGCTCGAAAAATGCCGGTCCGTTTTGGGTTACGCTGGAAATATTCTGTGATAACGATGTTTCGTACAATACCATCAAGAATTCTCCAAACGTCACCAAAGAGCGGGTGGCTCAACTCTACGGCGTTGACGGTGAAAAAACCAAAGTGTTTTATGTCGACAATATCCGGGTTATCAAGTTTTCATTTCCCCGGGCGCTTCCTTCGGGACACAAATATGAAAATGATATGCACGCGGGGCAACAGTATATCCGCCTGGCCGAGACAGAAATATAGGTGTTGTTTAGGGAAAGGAACAGGTGTTACGCTTCGCGTAACATTTCCGATTGGATCATAGCGGCAAGGTGCCGCTTAAATAAAGGAGTAGGCGTTACGTTTCACGTAACACTTCCGATTGGATCATAGCGGCAAAAGTCGCTTAAAAAGAGGGGGTAAGATGATGCTGGTTTTGGCGACTGTTTTTTTATTGGCGGTTTTATTGATCCTGATCTTGAAAAGTAATTTCCTGCCGGGGAATATCATGGCGCTGCTTCCGATTGCGGTGGCCCTCGTTATCGGAACCGGTTTTTCCAATACGCTTGGATTTGTCCATGAGGGCATCAGTGATGTATTGGTAATCGCGGCGCTGTTAATCTTCGCTACTATCTACTTTGGGGTCATGTCCGACGCGGGACTTTTTGAACCCATTATCAACCGGTTGCTGCGAAGCAGGCTCATCGGCAAAAGCGTGTTTAGCGTGGTCGCGGTAACGGCGTTGATTGCGGTAGTTACCCATTTGGACGGTCAGGGAATAACCACCCTTATGGTAACGGTTCCCCCCATGCTGATTGTGTTCGACAAATTGAAAATAAGCCGGACCTTGATGGCGCTCATTTTTTGTACCGTAGTTACCACCATGAACATCCTTCCCTGGGCCGGACCTGCGGCCCGGGCGGCGACCGTTCTCGGCCTGGAGGATGTGATGATCCTGTATCGCAAGCTTGCTCCGGTGCAGGTCATCAGCCTCATTTCAAGTTTCGTCATCCTGTATTTTGCTTCCCGGGCGGAACAAAAACGCGGACTCTTCATCCCCGCCGGGGATGTCCAATTAGTGGGACAAATCGCCGTCTCCGAAGAAACAAAGGCCCTGCAGCGTCCCAAGCTTTTTTGGATTAATCTGATTATAACGGTAATCCTCATCGCTTCCCTGTTTATTGGCGTGCCTTCCTACATCGGCTTTCTCATAGGCTGCGCCATCGTGCTTCCCCTTAACTACCGTACCGCCAAGGAACAAAATGCCCGGATTAAGTCTTATGCGGGCAATCTTCTCGTAAACGTGTATACCGTTGTGGGAGCCGGGGCGCTGCTGGGGATCATGGACGGAACCGGTATGTTTGACGCGCTCGCAAACGCCATTGTTTCTGTAATTCCTTCGCAGTTAAACAGCGTTATCCATATCATCGTGGGACTGTTGGTTACGCCCCTCAGTTGGCTGCTCAACGCCGACGCGATGATTTACGGCGTTATGCCGGTGATGGTGAATATCGGCGCCCAATACAACGTTTCGCCGGACACGGTGGCATCCATGTTCGTCGTGGGACGCTGTTTGGGAGGCGGGCTCTGCCTGACCACTGCTTCGACCTATCTTGGCCTTGGGTTGATGGGCCTCAATTACCGGGACGCTTTCAAGGTGATATTTAAATGGAGCCTTTTACTGGGAACCACTATGGTGATCCTCACGGCAATTATAGTAAAATAGCCGGTGAAAAGGAGGACTTGGATATGCTGCTCAACAGAGAACAAGTTGCGGAACTTCAGGAATTTGATACGCCGACCGTATGGAACGCGCTGGAGTGCTTTAAACTGCGGTCGAATAGTATAGGATTTTCTTATCCCGGATTGCTGCTGAGGACACCCGCGGATAAGCCCATGGTCGGATATGCGGCAACCGCAAAAGTGTCCGGCCTTGTTCCGCCGACGGATGCGCAAAAAGAGCTGATGTTTGCCTATTTTCAGGATGTTCTGGAGACTGAAAACCCGGTAGTTGCGGTGGTGCAGGATATTGATGAGCATCCCATCGGTTCCTTTTGGGGTGAAGTACAGGCGACGACGTTCAAGGCCCTGGGCGCGGTCGGAACCCTCACCCAAGGCGGGGTGCGGGATCTCAATGAGGTCGGGCAGCTTGGCTTTCAATTCTTTTCAACGGATATTATGGTTGCCCGCGCGGAATCCCATCTGGTTGACCGGAAATGTCCGGTTTATATCTGTGGAATGACCGTAAATCCCGGCGACTTAATTCATGCCGATTGTCATGGCGCGGTGGTCATCCCCATTGAAGCCGCCCTGAAGTTGGCGGATGTATGCCGCCGTGTATCCGATGCGGAACTGTCGGTTCTTAAACCCTGCCGCGAGGCAATCAAAAAAGGTGAGAAGCCGACAGTGGATCAACTGCGAACCTGGCGTAGTGAAATGGCAAAACAACGCGGAAAGGTTGAACTATGAAAAGGGTTAAAATATGAAAATAGTGATTTTAGATGGGTATACCGAAAATCCCGGGGATTTAAGCTGGGAAGGGTTTGAAAAATTAGGGGAGCTTACGGTTTATGATCGTACTTCGCTTACCGACAATCAGGAAATAATCAGTCGTATTGGAGATGCTGAGGCGGTTATTACCAATAAAACACCCATTAATGCAGATGTTATGATGCATTGCAATAACATCCGTTATATTGGGATGTTGGCAACCGGGTATAATATTATTGATACCCAGGCGGCAAAAAACAGGGGGATCCCGGTATGTAATATACCAACCTACGGCACGGCCGCTGTCGCGCAATTTGCCATTGCCCTGCTTTTGGAAATTTGCCATCATATCGGGCACCACCATAGGGCAGTACACGAGGGGAGATGGGAACATAGCAGCGATTTTTGTTTTTGGGATTATCCCCTGATAGAGCTGAACGGTAAAACTATGGGGATTATCGGCTTTGGCAGGATCGGTCAGGCTACCGGAACTATTGCCAAGGCATTGGGAATGAAGGTAGTGGCTTACGATCAATCCCCCACTGATTCAGGCAGACAAATAGCGCCATACGTTTCCCTGGATGAGCTTTTTGCCAAGTCAGATGTAATCAGCCTGCACTGTCCCCTTTTTCCGGAAACCCAGGGGCTCATCAATAAAACCACTATTGAAAAGATGAAGGACGGCGTTATCCTTTTGAATAACTCCCGCGGACCTTTGGTTGTTGAGCAGGATCTGGCCGATGCGTTGAACAGCGGCAAAATATATGCGGCGGGTTTAGACGTGGTGTCCACCGAGCCCATAAAAGGGGATAATCCGCTGCTTACGGCAAAGAACTGTATCATTACCCCGCATATTTCATGGGCGCCGCGTGAAAGCCGGGCCCGGCTCATGGATATAGCCGTTAAAAACCTCGCCGCATTCATACAGGGAAATCCAATAAATGTAGTGAATGTTTGAATCTAAGGCTGTTGTTTTAAGCGAAGTTTCTTTTGTACCATAACCGCCAGGTCTTCCAAAAAACTCAATACAGCGGCGGATGGGATAATAAGAAACAAGTTAAGCGTGTTATCTGAACGATTAACACCGCTTATTCTTAAAATGATAGTAAAAACACATCCAAATAAAATATATGTCCATAGCCCTTTTAAGACCCGGGAATAAAAGATCCGTTTGTGTTCCTGCTTTTTAAATGCAGACAAAATCCCCAAGGGCACGCCGAAAAAAAGAAGCGGATTGGCATAGATGATGTTTAGATTGTTATAGGTGTATGTATGATGAGAAAAAAACATCGCGTAAAAAAGAACTGTTCCCGCCAATGCCCAATATAACGTTATAAGGCTTTTGACAATACCAGAAATAATAAGAACACTTCTATGCTTTTTTTCAAACATGACTAACAGTATAAGCACAACGGCTCCGGTCATCCCGGCAAAAAATGCGTATAATTCGCCGCGCGGCGGCTTTGATAGAACCACCGGCCTTCCAACGGCGGTATTTATTTTTTCGATACTGCTTACCAGGAGCTGTCTGTTTTTCTTTGCATCGGTATAAGTAAAATCAACAATGGCTGCGGTAAATTCGGAGGGCAGGAACATTTCTTCAAACCTTGATACGGGTTTATCAATTTCCCCGCCCATGATAAAGTTTAATATCACATACATAACAGCAGAACGGTAGAGATGCCGTTCCGCATGTTCCCGTAGCGTAAATCGCCCGTTTTCATTTTTATATTTTTCTGTAAATTTCCCTTCAAGTACCTTGTCAATGATGTATATTACCCGTGTCACACAGTTATCGGTAAACAGCTTGTAAACATAGTTCCGGTTTTCCGGCAAAACATTCCAGTTTAACGCATAAATAATTTGTTCTTTTTGCCGGCTGTCCAGATTTAAGGTATAAACGGTTATGTCACGGTTGTTTTTTATATACCATTCAAGTTCATCCTGGGCGGTACTGACCATTACTTTGTAATTCAGATCTCCTTTAAGAAAATTACGGACCAAATGAGGATCATCAAAGGAAAAAACGCCGAAATCATAACAGAGGGATTCACCGGTAAGCTCATTGTCCACCATAACTGCCAAGTGCCCCCACCACGAAAAAAACTCGTCCCCCGGTCCTATTTCAACAATCCTAACGGTTAAATACTCACCCGGTATCTTTTCCTGCGCGGCAAGGTATATCGGACAAAGGATAAAAAACAAGGATATACAAAAGATGTATGGGGACAAGCTTCTCTTCCCGGTAAATTTTTTTGACAGGGCATGGTTCTTTCGCATTGAATCATTATAGACGAATAATGGGTTTTAGTGAATTATCAAAACAAAATTTTTACTCTCATCTGAATCAGCTGATGGTTCTGGTAAAGGTCCCATTCCTCCATATCAGCGGTGTTTTTTGATGGTACTGATTCCGATAGCTCCATAAGGACCCGCGCGGAAATAACATGACCAATCGGTCATGTTATTTCTGCGCGGGTCCTAACGGCTGCCCGTCGTGATGAGACATTTCAAAATGGCTCAACCCCCTCTTTTCGGTTGCTTTTTCGATGTCTTACTGTGGCCCCTTGCGTCCTGTTGGCATCTCTATTATACTACAGTATAAATCCCCTTCGTAAAGGACATTGTATGGTTACCGTATTGGAAGAAATTGGAAAAATTGGTATTGTGCCGGTCATTAAGATCGATGATCCGGAAAAGGCGGTCCCCCTGGCGCGGGCGCTTCTGGCCGGTGGAATTCCCTGCGCGGAGATCACCTTCCGAACCAGTCAGGGGGAAGCGGCCCTGAGCCGGATAAGCCGGGAAGTTCCGGAGATCCTCGTTGGGGCCGGTACGGTTTTGACCGTTGAGCAGGTCGATAAAGCGATTGCCGCGGGGGCAAAGTTCATCGTCAGCCCCGGATTTAATCCCCGGGTGGTGCGGCACTGTATTGATAAGGGCATCCCCATTACCCCGGGCTGTTCCAATCCCTCGGATATGGAGGCCGCCCTGGAAGCGGGGCTTGGGGTGGTTAAGTTTTTTCCCGCCGAACAGTCGGGAGGGCTGGATTATATCAAGGCTGTGGCCGCCCCCTACACCACCCTCAAATTCATGCCCACCGGGGGAATTAATCCGGGAAACATCGCTTCCTATATCGCCTACGAAAAGATCCTCGCCTGCGGCGGGTCCTGGATGGTTCCTGCGGACCGGATCAACGCCGGGGATTTTGAAACCATCACCACCCTTTGCCGGGAAGCGGTGTCCAAGATTCTGGGCTTCTCCCTGGTCCATGTGGGGATCAACGCGGCCAATGAAACCGAAGCGTTAAAGGCGGCCCGGCTTTTTGAGAGCCTGTTTGGTTTTACCCCCAATGTCGGGAACAGTTCTATCTTTGCCGGGGAGGGGATTGAAATTATGAAGTCCCCCTATCTGGGCAAAAACGGGCATATCGCTATCGGAACCAACAGCCTCAAGCGGGGCATCGCCTGCCTGGAACGGAAGGGTTTTACCTTTAACACCAACAGCGCAAAAGTCGATGCCAAGGGAACCTTAACCGCCCTGTATCTGAGCGATGAAATCGCCGGCTTCGCGGTACATCTGGTACAAAAAAAGTAAAGGAGCATGGTATGGAACGGGTTGTTACCTTTGGTGAAATAATGCTGCGCCTGGCCCCGGAGGGCTATTACCGTTTTGTCCAGGCCCACACCCTGGGGGCCACCTTTGGCGGCGGGGAGGCTAATGTGGCGGTTTCCCTGGCCAATTTCGGCCTCAATGCCGCCTTTATCACCAAATTGCCTAAACACGAAATCGGTCAGGCCGCCGTAAACAAGCTTCGGGAATTCGGGGTAGACACTTCCGGAATTGTCCGGGGCGGGAACCGGGTGGGGATCTATTTTCTTGAGAAGGGGGCCTCTCAACGGCCCTCCAAGGTTATCTATGATCGGGCCCATTCCGCCATTGCCGAGGCCGCCCCGGAAGATTTTAACTGGAAGGCCCTTTTGCAGGGCGCGGCGTGGTTTCACTTTACCGGCATTACCCCCGCCCTGGGGGATACGGTGGCGCGTATAACCCAGGAAGCCTGCAAACAGGCCCAGGCCCAGGGTATCCCTGTTTCCTGCGACCTCAACTACCGCAAAAACCTGTGGTCCCGGGAAAAGGCCGGGGAAGTCATGGGCCGCCTCATGGAATACGTGGATGTCTGCATCGCCAACGAAGAGGACGCCGCGGATGTTTTTGGCATTCATGCGGATAATTCCGATGTTTCAGGCGGAAAGATAAGCCGGGAAGGGTATCAGGGGGTGGCAAAGGCTCTTTCGGAACGCTTTGGCTTTAAGAAGGTGGCCATTACTTTGCGGGAATCGATCTCGGCCAACGATAACAACTGGGCCGCCATGCTTTATGAAGGCGGGGCCTTTTATTTTTCCAAAAAATACCCGGTCCGGATCGTTGACCGGGTGGGGGGCGGCGACAGTTTCGGAGCGGGCCTTATCTACGGAACCCTCAAGTCCCTGGGCCCTCAGGGAACCATCGAATTCGCCGTAGCCGCAAGCTGCCTCAAGCACAGCATCGAGGGGGACTTCAACCAAGTCTCGGTGGACGAGGTACAAAAACTCGCCGGCGGGGACGCCTCGGGCAGAGTCCAGCGGTAACGAATTACCGGTAGTCGATTATTTCCTGTTCCACTCCCAGCCCTGTTTCTTCTATACGTTGGATGAGTTCCTCCATTCCCGGGAGAGACCGGGTTTCACCGGTGATAAGTCCGAGCCGCCGCAGCATTGTGGGTTCCAGTTTTTTGCCGCAGTTCCGGTAACGGTCAAAGGTGGCCGCGTCCATCCGGAGGGGCTGTATCGTTTTCCCCGCGATTTCCCCCAGCTCCTGGAGGATGAGGATGCCGTCGGGGTCCAGGTCGCCGGCATGGAAAAAGGTAAATCCCGATTGGGCGAGCAGCGATACCAGGGCTTGAACTGCCCGGTTGGGATGGCCCCCAATATAGAGGAAGCAGGTATAACCCGGCAGGGATTCCGCCAGCACGAAAAAGGTTTCTTTGTTTTCGATCATCAACACCGACGCGGTTTTTCCCTCCAGGGGCGTGACGGCTCCCAATTTCAGGATCGTTCCCAGGGGAAAGCCGAGGATGCTTCCCGCAGCGTTTACCAGGGGAGGCGTAGTGTTTTCCGGGAGGCGGGGCGGCTCCCCTTCCCCCATACCGGATGGGGGAAGGCCGGGATCAGGGGTCTTCTTAAAATGAAGGATGATCTTGCCGGCGATAAAGGTTTCGGGGTAGGAGCGGTCCAAAAAAGCAAAATCCGGGACCGCGGCCCCCATTCTCCGGGCCCGGCTGAGGAGGGGGCTCAAGAGGCTGATCAGGGCTTCCAGCCGTTTTGAATCCCCGTAGAGGGCAACCGACAGGGCCCGGAGGGTAAGCCCCTGAATTTTGTCCGGCCCCTGGATGGCGGCTCCTATCCCGGAAAAAAAGCCGGTAAGATGGGCCAGATCCGTTACCGCGATAACATCGATCCCCAGGGCCGCGTCCTGGGGGGTGAAGTTTTCGGCGATAAATGAAAACAGGGCAATTTCGGTTTCCCCGGTTTTGTGGGCCCTGGTACCCATGGCTTGGTGATACCCCTGGGCGGCAAGCGCTAAGCCCCGGGCAAGCTTCCGGACATCTTCGGCCACGATCCGGGGGGAGGGCTTTCCCGCCAACTCAAAGAGCAGATCCGCCTTCCCGCAGACTAAGGCGGCGGGAACCTCACCTTTACGGTGGCGGACCCAGATGAGGGAGAGGAGGCCCCGCTGTTCCAGGGCTTCGGCGGCCTCCAAAAAAGATTCCCGGTCATCCGGGGAGGCCCCTTCAAACCCGGGAAAGATCCGGTCCAAGCGCAGCCTGAGGGGCCGGGGCTCCCCGGCCGGGCTTTCACCACCGGCCGGGCCTGCCGGGGCGGCGGCTTGGGCCGAACCCGCTGCGCCGGAAATCGCGGCTGCGGCGGAGGCGGGGTATCGTTCGACAAAAGCGTCGATGATCCGTTTTTCCCAGGCCGTCATGGTCAGGTCCCCGCAGCGGCGGCCCCGGCAGCGGCCTCGTCGGCGCTATGATCGGTGTGAAAATCCCGCACCCGGGCGGAGTAGCCGTGGCGGATCACCAGGTTGATCCGGTCCATGTGGGGGGCGATGGCCTCGATCTTTTCCGTGGGGACGGAGCTGATAATCTGGATGTTCAGGTCCCGGTAAAATTTCAGGATCTTGCCGATCCGCTCGTCGTCCATGCGGTTAAAAGCCTCGTCAAACATCACGAGCCGTATGGTGGACTCGGGCCGGGCCTTGTAGAAGCGGTAAAAACTCGCCGCAATGGCCACGTAGTAGGGGGTTTGGGTTTCGCCGCCGGATTTTTCCCGGAGCACCTTGGACAGGGAAAGCTCCACCGGTTTTCCCGTGGCTTGATCGATCACATCGGTTTCTTTGATCTTGATGTCGTAATGAAAGTAGGTCCGGTAATCGCAGATGCTCCGCAGCTCCGGGGAGTCGAGGTTGGCGTTGAGGATCCGTTCAAAGAGGTCCTGGGCGGCCTTCAGCTCCCCGGGGTCCGTAAGCTGGGAAAAGAGGCCGTCCTCCTGGGCGGGAATTTCCGCGGCCTTCCGGATAATCTCGATCTGCCCCCTCCGGTCGCTCCGCTCCTCCAGGGTAAAGCGGTACTGATCCTGGCCGAAACTCAAGGACCGCAGAATATCGTTGATCTCCCGGAAACTTTCCCGGGCCTCCTCAATAAGCTCGTTGAGGCGGGAGATGAAGTGATCCTTGAATTCCTTTTCCGCATCCTGCCGGGCCCGGGCGATCTTTTCCCGGTACTCCGGCAGTTCCGAAGTTTCCAGCCGTTTTAGAATACGCTCGGCCTCGTCGTTCTCCGAAGGTTCCAGGGAGAGGAGGGCGTTAAACTCCCGGTCATAAGCTTGGGCCAGGTTTTGATATTCCCGTTTAAGGTTATCCACCCGGGTCCGGTAGCCTTTGAGGGTGGATTCATAACTGTTGGCCAAATCCCGGAGGCTGTTTTTTTCGATCTGTTTTTCCGCGTATCCCTCACACTCCCCGATTTCCAGGGGATATTCCTCGGCAAAGCGGCGGATATTCCCCTCTTTTTCCTCCAGGGTTTGGGCAATAGCCTCAAGCTCCTCCTGGTAGGCGGCCGCACTCCGACTTACCCCGCCCAGGCTTTCGTGCAGGCGGTTGATCTCGGTTTCGGCGTTTCGAATTTCTTTGGCCAGGGCGTCCCGTTTTTCCTGCAGTTCCCGAAAGCTCCTGGTGTCCACGGCGGCCAGTTCTTCTTGGGAACGGGCCAGATCAACGGTGAGTTTCGCGCAAATCTCCACCGCGGGGAGGAGGAATTGCAGTTCCGTGAGGGTCCGCGCTGCCCGGTGAAAGAGGTCCTCCCGGGTTTCCGCCTCCTTCTCCCGGGCCTCCGCCTGGTCCCGTTCTTGCCGGAGCCGTTCCGATTCGGCCAGAAGGAATTCCCGCCGTTCCTTCCGGGCGGCCTGGCCCAGATAGTGGCGGCGGTACACATCCTCCCGGATCCGGGAGGCGGTATGATTGCCGTAGGTCATGCATTCTTTGGTAACGGCGAAACCATACTTTTTAAGGCTGCCGATATCGGCGCGGATCACCTCCCCCAGCACATAATCCAGGTAGATCCGGGCATAGGGGGAATTGGTACTGACCAGTTCCGCGAGGCTCCCCTTCCGTTTTTCAGCGCCCCGCATCTTTTCCAGGTTGGGGAGAAAGGCCCCGGCAATGTTCCGGGGAAGGCCGTCGTAAATTTCCAGCGCCTTTTGAAAATCAGCGGCATCCACCAGGAGGGCAAAGCGGCGGGTATTGAGCCAGCCCTCCACCGCGTCGGCCCAAGCGGGATCATCGATCTCGGCGATGTCCGCGAGGAACCATGCGGAGACCCCCGCTTTTTCCAGGGCATCCCGGAGGGCGGTGGGGGCGTCCGGGTAATGGAGGATGCCCTTCTCCAAGTCCGCGAGTTCCGCCAATACCTCCCGCAGGGCCAGAACCGCCTCGTTTTTTAAGCGCCGGGCCTCCTCCTTTTCCGCCCGGCTTTTCCCTTCCTCCTCCTCCACGACCCGCATATCCTCTCCGGGATTTTCCCCCAGGGGCCGGCCCAAAAGACTTTCGCACTGGGACCTGAGAAGCCGGTACCGGTCCGCCCGGGGCTGGGCCTCTTCCAGATCCTTTTGTAGGCGGCTGATCCGTTCCTCAATGCGCTGGTAGAGGATGTGGGTTTCGTTGGCCGCCAGGCTCATATCGGTTTCCCGTTGTTCCTGCTCCCATTCAAAGCGCTGCCGTTCCCGGGATTCAATTTCCTTTTTAAGAGAGACGGCCTTCTCCTCGACTTCGGTCAAGCGGCGGGACCGGTCCTGTCGTTTTTGTTCCTCCAGGTCCCGCTCTATCCTGAGCTTCAAATATTCCTGTTTCAGGATAAGGCCCTGGTAGTTGCGCCACTCCGCCGCCCGGAGGCTTATCTTTCTCAGGGCATCGATCCGCAAAACCGCACCCCGGGCTTCACGCTCCGCTTCCTTGTAGCTTTCCAGGTTGTCCTTCATGGTGGTAATTTCCACCGGCCGGTCTTCCAGGATATAATCGCACACAAAACGATCCACCGATACCAGGGGCGTAAAACTCACCGACCGGGTAAAAGCTTCCAGATAGGGATTATACTCCACATAGCGCCGCCACACCCCAAGCCGGTTCGTAAAGTCCCGCAAGTAGAGCCGCTTGGAATCGTAAAAGACAACATTCCCCCCGGCCAGGAGGTCCCGGAATTGGCGGTACACCAGGGGCGCCCCCTCCGCGGTCCGTACAGGGACTGCGGCGATGGAAACATGGTCCCCAATCCAGAAATGTTCCGTTAGCTTCCCGTCGGTATAGGCCTCCACGCAGACCGCGGCAACAAAACCGCTCCCCGTATCCGGGCGGCCGGACGCCGCAGCGCCGCCGGACAGCGGGGAGGCGCCGCTTTTTTCCGCGCCAGCCGCCGTCCCCCCGGAGAATTCCAGCATCACATGGGCCACCGTATCCCCCCGGTGATACTCCGTATCGTCGGCCCCCAACTTGCACCGTACATACCCCATCAGGTCCCGGCCGCCCCCCTTACGATCCCCTGCGGCGGCGTTAAACCGGGCCTTCCGGAGGTCTGCGGCCATGGCGTATTGGATGGCGTCGATAATGGTGGATTTACCGGAACCGTTATCCCCCGCCAAAAGACAACGATTTCCGATATCGATCACCGTGTCCTCAAAGTTATGCCAATTCACCAGCCGTATCCGTTCCAGGGTGATCATGAAAATCTCCTCTGGAAATCATGATACCATTATCCTTAAATTTTGGCGAGGGGAAAAAGTGTCAGTCACTCTTTCCGGCTGAAATTTCCTATTGGAAAAAAACCTTTCCCGATGTATATTCATTATCAGGAGGCTCTATGCACATCATTCATCTGGACGAAACCGACGATCCCGTCAATATCTGCTATGACAACGTGTTCAAGGCGGTCTTTACCCAGAAAACACGCGAGTCCCGGATCGCCCTCTCCCGGCTCGTCTCCGCCATGACCGGACGGAGCCTCACGGTTGTCTCCATCACGGCCAATGAGCCCCCGCCCCAGAGCCTGCGGGACCGGCAGATCCGCTTCGACATCCCCTGTAAAGCCGAGGACGGCGAACCGGTCAACATCGAAATGTCCCTGAACCCCGACACCTTCGAGCTGGTCCGCCTTGAGTTCCTGGCGGGGAAATTATTCACCGGCC
>NZ_JAJQRC010000056.1:0-16932 GCF_046533115.1 Treponema sp. TIM-1 | reverse complement strand
ACGAGTCCCAGGTCAATTTCCGCGCCCCCTTCAAGATGCTCCAGTACATCACCCTGGTCCTGGACAAGTACGAGAAGGAGGTCAACCGGGAACACCCCGGCCTTACCTCCACCAGGGACTTCCGCTACCCCCCGGTCCTCCCCCTGATCTTCTACGACGGCCCCGCCCCCTGGACCGCCGCCCGGAACTTCGCCGACCGTACCGCCCTAAAGGACGTCTTTGGCGATTATATTCCCTCCTTCAAATATGAGCTGGTAGAGTTAAACAAATACGGCTTTGAAGACCTGAGCCGGTACCGCGACGCCCTGTCGTTGCTGCTATTGGTAGACCGTATTCAGAAGCGGGAAGAACTGGAGGAGTTAAAGGGGTTACCGGGAGACTATTGGGAAGGGGTGGCATTGAATATTCCTGAGGGGATGGTTAAACTGGTAAAGGATGTGATCACGGTCCTGTTGGAACGGCTAGAAGTCCCGGCTGAGGAGATAGAGGCGGTGAAGGAACATGTAGGGAAGAAGGAGTACCAGACGATGTTTGACGCATTGGTAGAGAGTGTCTTAGAGGACAAACGGCTTGCCCGGGAGGAAGGCATCAAGATAGGTACCCAAAAGGGACGAGAGGAAGGACGCGACGAAGGGCGAGAGGAAGGCATCCAAATAGGCTCGGAGGCAAAACAGGCGGAAGCTTACCGGGAAAAACTGGAATCGGCCCGGCTCCTCAAGGGCTATGGCGTTTCGGTGGAGGTAATTGCCCAAAGCCTGCATCTGACCATGGAAGAGGTCGAGTCTCTCTAATATGCTGTCTGGGGATGGGCCCGAAAAAGGCTGCCGCTAAACCCCCAGGGCTTTTTTAAAGTTCGCCACCACCTCGTCCACCAAAGGCCGGGCATCCACGTCGATAAGGATGCCTTTTTTCCGGTAATAGTCGATAAGGGGGGCGGTTTGTTCCCGGTAGACTTCCAGCCGCTTGGCGACAGCCTCCTCCCGGTCATCGTCCCTGGTGTATACCTCGCCGCCGCAGGTATCGCAGACCTTTTCCTGCTTGGGCTTGTTAAAGGTGATGTGGTAATTGGTTCCGCAGTTCCGGCAGACCCGGCGGCCCGAGAGCCGTTCCAGCACCGCGGAATCGGGGATATCGAAATTAACCACCCGATCCACCGGGGAAAAACCCGCCAGGGCCTCTGCCTGGGGTACGGTCCGGGGAAAACCGTCCAGGATATACCCGTTTTGGGCATCTTCCTGGGCAAGCCGTTCCTTGACCAATGCAATGGTGGTCTGATCGTCCACCAGATGCCCTCCCTCAATAATGGCCTTTACCTTGAGCCCCAGGGGGCTTTTTGCGGCAATGGCGGAGCGGAAGATGGCTCCGGTACTGATATGGGGTATTTTAAGTATATCCACTG
This sequence comes from Treponema sp. TIM-1, assembly GCF_046533115.1. Taxonomy (NCBI): domain Bacteria; kingdom Pseudomonadati; phylum Spirochaetota; class Spirochaetia; order Treponematales; family Treponemataceae; genus Treponema; species Treponema sp. TIM-1. The sequence goes on along the minus strand of NZ_JAJQRC010000056.1, from coordinate 15,533 downwards.
CCCGTACGGCAAGGGTCCCTTTTCCCGCGCCGGGGGGGCCTAAAAAGATCAATTTCATCAGAATACTCCTCTATTCGAGACCCGGTGGGCTCGCTCACCGGTCTTGCAATTTCTCGCCCCGGGCCTTGGGTCCGTACCCTGTTCCACCGGGCTTAGTATAAATCTAGCGGTATCCGGTACTTTAGTCTATATGATCAGTATCCCAGGGCGAAAACATTTGTCGAGGCTGTTTCAAATATAGCAAGTAATGGGCCTCCGCGGAGCAAGTTCCACGGTAACTTAAGTGCTGCCTGATAAGGTCTAACCAATCAATCCTATACCATACGCTGTTTTTTCCCAAAAAAGGTCCCAAACCCCCTTGACTTATAGTTAACTCCAGCTTGTATAGTGGATCTGTTGTATGATTTTTCGCACAAAAAGGATAGTATGGAAACCATGGAATACCGCACCATAGGAAAAACCGGAATAAAAGCAAGCGTTATCGGCCTTGGCTCGGAAGGAATCGCCCGCATTTCCGCCGAAGAAACCGAGCGGGTTATTGATTTTGCCCTTGATAACGGGATAAACATCATGGACTGCTGTATGCCCGGCCTTGAGGTACAAAACCATATAAACCGGGCGCTGCGGGGCAAGCGCGGGAAAATGCTCATTCAGGGACACATCGGATCCTCAGCCACCGACGGTCAGTATGATGTAAGCCGGGACATTACGGTTTGCAAAAGGAATTTTGAAGAACTTCTTAAAGGTCTGGGAACCGACTATATAGACTTCGGTATGTTCTTCTTTGTTGACACGGATAATGATTTTTCCCTTTGTTTTGAAGATGAATTGCTGCGCTATGTCCTTGACTTAAAGGAAGCGGGGATAATCCGCGCTATTGGCGCAAGTTGTCATAACAGTGAAATTGCCGGACGTATCGCGGCGACCGGGATTGTGGACCTTATCATGTTCAGCGTTAATCCTGTTTTTGACATGACCCCGGTTAATTCCGATATTTACGAGCTTCTCGATGACGCCAAACTCAAAGAAAATTTCCGTTTGGAGATTGAGCCGGGCCGGGCGCGTTTTTATCAGATCTGTGAACAGCGGCAGGTTTCCATAACGGTAATGAAAACCCTGCTTGCGGGGAAACTCCTCTCCCCCGAATTCTCACCCCTGGGCAACGCCATGAGTGTCAGCCAGTGTATTCACTACGCCCTTAACCGCCCTGCGGTCGCCAGCGTCCTTTTGGGCAGCAAAAGCGAAGGGGAAATAAAAGATGCCCTCTCGTATTTTGATAAAAGTGAAACAGAGCTGGATTACAGTGAATTCATCAAGGATTTTAAGGGATCTTCAAAAGGAGGCTGTCTTTACTGCAATCATTGTCAGCCCTGTCCGCAGGGTATTGATATAGCCGCCGTAACCCGTTATGCCGACATCGCGGCGCTTAACAGAAGCGATATTCCCCCTACGGTACAACAGCACTATCGTTCGCTTTCCAGCCATGGTCAGGACTGCGTTTCCTGCGGAAGCTGCGAAGAGAAATGTCCCTTTGGCATACCGGTTATTGCAAACATGAAAAAGGCGGCGGCGCTTTTTGGGGTATAGGGAGGCTCAGGATGACTATCACCAGTACCGGAACGGTCCGGAGTAATGACAGGTACCGTGTTCATGAAATTTTCATGGGGGTCTGACTGGTTTACGCCGCGCCTGATGGCCGCTCGCTGATACAACGGATGGAAACCAGAAACGGTATCCTTACCATACGGCACGGTGAAAAGATCGGCCTTGGAAGCCAGGCCTATGAATTGGTAAAACTGTAATAATCAAACCGTTTCCAGTTTCCGGCAGGGAGAAAATCCACGCCTCTCTCCCAGATCCTCACTTTCCCTACCTATACTCCTCCCACGCCTTAATCTCCACCCCCTTTTCCCGGTGATAGGCCAGGGCGTCGATAAATTGCCGGGCCACTTTGATGTTGGTAAAGAGGGGAATGTCAAAGTCTACGGCCATGCGGCGGATGATATAGTCGTTTTTCAGCTCCGTTTCCCGGTTGTTTTTGGGGATATTGATGATCATGTCCACCTCCCGGCGGCGGATGAAGCCCGCAATGTTGGGTTCCCGGGACTCCAGGGGCCAGTTGAGAACCTGGGCGGGAACCCCGTTGGCGGTAAGGAACTTTGCCGTGCCCCGGGACGCGTAGAGCTGGTAGTCCATGGCCACGAGGAGCCGGGCGGAATCGAGGAAGTCCAGCTTATCCTCCATGGGGCCGGTGGAGAGGAGGATCCGCTTTTTTGGGATCCGGTAACCCACCGAGAGCAGGGCCTTGAGGAAGGCGTCGTTGAGGTCCACGCCGATACAGCCCACCTCCCCGGTGGAGGCCATTTCCACCCCGGTCACGGGGTCCGCCCCATGGAGCCGGGAGAAACTGAACTGGGCGGCCTTGACCCCGACCCATTCCAGATCCAGGGTAGAGGCCCCGGCCTTTTCAACGGGTTCGTCCAGCATGGCCTTTATGGCCATTTCTATCATATTGACCCGGCTCACCTTGGAGCAGAAGGGGAAGCTCCGGCTTGACCGGAGGTTGCACTCGATCACCCGGACCCGGTTCCGCTGGGCCAGGAACTGGATGTTGAAGGGCCCGGTGATCTCCAGGGCCTGGGCTATCTGGCTGCTGATCTTGCGGATCTTGCGGATGGTTTCGATGTAGAGCCGCTGGGCGGGAAGTACCACCGTGGCGTCCCCGGAATGGACCCCGGCGTTTTCCACATGCTCGGTGATGGCGTGAAAGAGGATCTCCCCCCGCTTGGCCACCGCGTCTATCTCAATTTCTTTGGAATTTTCCACAAACTTGGAGATCACCACCGGATGTTCCGCGGAAACATCCGCCGCATAGCCCAAAAAAGTCGCCAGGCTTTCGTCGTTCCAGGCCACGTTCATCGCCGCCCCGGAGAGGACATAGCTGGGCCGGATCAGTACCGGGTAGCCCACCTCCGCGGCAAAGGCCCGGGCCGAGGGCAGGTCCGTCAGCTCCCGCCACTCGGGCTGTTCAATTTGCAGCCGGTCCAGCAGGGCGGAGAATTTGTTCCGGTCCTCGGCCATATCGATGGACTCCGGCCGGGTACCGTAGATCAGGGCCCCCGCGGCAAAGAGCTTGGTGGCCAGGTTGTTGGGGATCTGTCCCCCCATGGAGAGGACTATACCGTCGGGCCGTTCCCGCTCGTAGATATCCAGGATCCGTTCCAGGGTAAGCTCCTCAAAGTAGAGCCGGTCACACATATCGTAGTCGGTAGAAACCGTTTCGGGGTTACAGTTCACCATGATCGAATAACGGCCCAGTTTCCGGGCGGTTTCCACCGCGTTGACGCAGCACCAGTCGAACTCCACGCTGCTCCCAATCCGGTAGGCCCCGGAACCCAGCACCATCACCCCCCGGCCCGACGGGGCCACATCATCCTTGGCGCCGCTCCCCAGTCCGGCCCCCCCATAGGTCATATAGAGGTAGTTGGTCTTGGCCGGATACTCCGCCGCCAGGGTGTCTATCTGCTTTACCGCCGGCCGAATCCGGTATTCCTCCCGAAGGGCCCGGACCTCCATCTCCCCCCTCCCAAAAAATTCCCCAATCCGCGCGTCGGAAAACCCCACCCGCTTCGCTTCCGCTAGTAAGAGAGGAGAGAGGAGGGAGGAGAGAGGAGTTACAAGAACATCTTTTCCCCCACTACTCACTCCTATCTCCTCACTCCTATCTCCCCCGCTATTCACTTCTAACTCCTCACTCCTCACTTTTTTCAAGGCTTGCTCCGTTTTCAGGGCATTGGCGATTTTATGGAGGAACCAGGGGTCGATTTTGGTGAGCCGGTGGATCCGTTCCACGGTCCAGCCCTCGGCCAGGGCCCGGTAAATGATAAAGATCCGGCGATCCGTTGGTTTGGACAGGGCTTCCCGGAGGTTCAGGACGCCGGAACCGCAGAAGGTTTCATCCGCGGCGAGCCCCGGGGCGCCGATGCCGGTCATCCGCAGGGCTTTTTGCAGGGCCTCCTCAAAGGTCCGGCCTATGGACATCACTTCTCCTACAGACTTCATCTCCGAGCCGATACGATTTTCCACGTTTTTGAATTTGGCCAGGTCCCACCGGGGAACCTTGACCACGATGTAGTCCAGGGCGGGTTCAAAGCAGGATTTGGTCACCCGGGTGATCCGGTTTTCAATATCAACCAGGGAATAGCCCAGGGCGAGTTTTGCCGCCACAAAGGCCAGGGGATAGCCCGTGGCTTTGGATGCCAGGGCGGAACTCCGGGAAAGCCGGGCGTTTACCTCAATGATGCGGTAATCTTCACTTTGAACATCCAGGGCGTACTGGATATTACATTCCCCGATGATCCCCAGGTGGCGGATCACCTCAATGGATATCCGCCGCAGCTTGTGGTATTCCGCATCGGTTAAGGTCTGGGAGGGGGCCACCACAATGCTTTCCCCGGTATGGATCCCCAGGGGATCGAAGTTTTCCATATTGCAAACGGTAATACAGTTGTCGAAGCGATCCCGGACCACCTCGTATTCGATTTCCTTCCAGCCCCCAAGCCATTCCTCTACCAGCACCTGAGGGGTATGGGCAAAGGCCCGGTCACAGCGGCGGCGGATATCCCCCTGGTTCCGGCATATCCCCGACCCGGAGCCCCCCAGGGCATAGGCTACCCGGACCATCACGGGGTAACCGATCTTCTCCGCCGCCTCCACCGCATCTTCGGTATCGGTAACCGCGTAACTCCGGGGGGACTTGGCCTTGATCTCGTTGAGCCGCTGCACAAAACGTTCCCGGTCCTCGGTATCTTCGATGGCCTTTACCGGGGTACCCAGAACCCGTACCCCGTATTTGTAGAGGGTTCCGTCCCGGTTAAGCTCCACCCCGCAGTTCAGGGCGGTTTGCCCCCCAAAGGAGAGGAGGATCCCGTCGGGCCGTTCCTTTTCGATCACCCGCCGCACATATTCCGGCGTTACCGGCAGGAAGTAGGTGGAATCCGCCATACCCTCACTGGTCTGGATGGTGGCGATGTTGGGATTGATAAGGATGGTCCGGATCCCCTCCTCCCGCAGCGCCTTGAGGGCCTGGGACCCGGAATAGTCAAATTCCCCGGCCTGTCCGATTTTGAGCCCCCCGGAACCGAGGAGAAGCACTGATTTATACATAAGTTATTTTTCTTCCATAACGATTATTCATTTTATTTGACCATGCAGAGGACTTCGTCGCCATGGGCGCCGGTCAATACCTGGCGTATGGGGTCTACCACCAGATCCAGATCTTCCAGGGGGATGGCTCCCAAGAGGACCTCCCGCGCGTCGGGCAGGACCAGGGCAGGACAGGTGGTATCCCGGTCTTTCCAGTGAATTTCCACCGGTTCCGTGACCTGGTAAACCTGTTTTGCACCGTTGGCAAGTTCCGTCCGGCGCAATCCCCGGACGGCCAGCCCCAGGGCTGCCCGGACCTGTTCGCTGATAACCAAGGTCCCCGAGCCGGTATCCACCAAGGCCTGTACCGTGACCCCCCGGACTTCCTGTTCCGTGATGTGCCCGCGCTGGACCTCACCGACATCAATAGCATTCTTCAACGTAATTTCAGTATGTACGATCCCCATAAGCATCTCCTCTCCCTTTCAATATACTATATCTTCCAAAAACCGGTCGATAAGGAACTCCGTGTCCCGGGGACCCGGACAGCCTTCGGGGTGGAACTGAACCGCCGAAAAAGGACCCTGGGTGGAGCGAATCCCCTCGATGGTGCCGTCGTTGGCGTTGACGAACCAGGGTTCCCAGGTTTTGGGAAGGCTTTCTCTCCGGACCGCGTAACCGTGATTCTGGCTGGTGATGTAGCACCGGGGAGAAGTCCCGGTCCCGATCTCAATACAGGGCTGATTCTGACCCCGGTGGCCGTAGGGAAGCTTATAGGTATCCCCCCCCGCGGCCAGGGCCATGATCTGGTTCCCCAAACAGATGCCGAAGATAGGCTTCCCCAGGGAAAAGGCCCGGCGTACCAACGCTATGGTCCTGCCGCAGGCCTTGGGGTCCCCGGGGCCGTTGGAAAGGAAAAGGCCGTCGTATTCGATGCCGCTCAGGTCGTGGTTCCAGGGGATACGGATGATCTCCACCTTCCGGGCAAGGAGGCAGCGGTAGATATTCGCCTTGGCCCCGCAGTCCACCAGGGCTATCCGGGGCAGCCGTTCCCCGGCGTCCACCCCCGCGGGACGGTACGTCCGGATCTCCTCCGGGGAAACATCCGCCACCGGGTGGGGAAAAAGCCCCGAATCCATGGTTACCTCCCGGCTTCCCTCCACGAGGATCTTCCCCATCATCACCCCCGATTCCCGGAGCCGTTCCGTAAGAGCCCGGGTATCAATACCATAGATACCGGGGACGTTGTTTTTTTCAAGCCACACCGAAAGGGAGGCCCCGCAGGCAAAGTGGCTGGGTTCCTCGCAGGCCTCGGCCACCACAAAGGCCGAAACCTGGACCCGGGAAGACTCAAAGTGCAGGGGAATACCCTGTTCGTCAAAAAAGGGCTCCACGGTTTTTGGGTTGACCGGCACCCCATAATTCCCCACCAGGGGATAGGTGGACACCAGGATCTGCCCCCGAAAGCTGGGGTCCGTCAGGGATTGGGGATACCCTGCCATACCGGTGGTAAAAACCACTTCCCCCGCCTGGGACCGGGCCTTGCCAAAGGACCACCCCGAATATTCGGAACCATCCTCCAGGACCAAACGGGTGGAAACTTGCCGCTTTTTCATGGGGCTAGTCTATTCGTTATGGGAAAGAAATGCAAGATAATAAAGAGAATTAAGAATAAAAAACACAAAAAAACCGGAAAACGGGCCTGTTTTCCGACCAAAAACCGAAAAAATTTTGGTTTTGATTCTTTATAATGGCCGGGCAGCCGGGTTATGAGTTGAGGTGAAGGACCGAATTCCGATCCACCAAAAAAGGACTCAGCGTAACCATTTTGTCGTAATGGCGGTTCTGCTCCCGCCGCTCCCAAAACATGGAAATAGTGATGGTTCCTATTTCTTCATAAGGAATGGCAACGGTGGTGATGGGTGGACTGCACATGGCGGAATAGGTATTGTCGTGGCTGATTATAGATAGGTCTTCCGGTACCCGAATTCCCGCTTCGTACAGGTATTGCAGGGCTCCGCATAACAGGGCGTCCGAGGTAATATAACAACCAGTGGGCCTGTTTTTGCTCCCCTGGGCGATGATGTCTTTCATGGCGCGATATCCATGTTCTATGTCATATTCATCTACCAGTCGGATGTTTTTATCCCGTAATTTGATCCCCACCTTTTTATAGTATCCGGTAAATCCTTCCAAACGATCCGTCTCATCCCTATCAGGACCAAATCGCTTTCCGATAAAACCGACTGCCCGGTGTCCTAATGAAAAAAAATGAGATGCAGCGATAGCGGAACCTGCGATATTATCCCACACCACCTTATCAACCCCCGTAATGTCCATGGGCCGCTCCACCATGATGACGGGAATGTTATTGCTGATCACTTCCTTCACCGTGTCCCGGCTGGCCCAGACGGAATTGGTAAAGATGATCCCTTCCACCATACGGCCTACGAGCTCCTGAAGAAGGTGTTCTTCCCGAACGGGATCCGGTTCTGCATACATAGGGAGTATCAGCAGATTATAGGATGCTGCGGCGTTCCTCAATGCTTGGCTTATTCTGGAGTTGACAATACTTCCCACCACAAGGGGCATCACATTGCCTATGATCCCCGTACGGCTGCTCTTGAGGGCCTTCGCCATGCGGTTCGGCACGTATCCAAGGATCTTGATCGCTTGTTGTACCCGTTCCTTCGTTTCCGGAGCTACATGTCCACGGTTATTGACTACCCTGGTAATGGTAGCCAGGGAGACCCGAGCGTGGGCCGCAACATCCTGTATGCGGACATTAGACATCAATTTCCTCCTGGTATGGTTCGCTACGCCGATTCAGGTATTCCGGTTTCTTATGAAACTGGCTCAACTGTCTTTTATATTCCATTTTTCTTCGGGAACATGCAAGGGGCCTATTATCATAATATCGTTAACATACGAATTTTGTCAAAAATCCGAAGACAAAAATCCATGGAGAACCAGCGGTTTTTCTGATTTTATATTATATGCGTTTTTAATTTATATAATTCTTTATAATATAAGCAATTATATTTTTTGATATAATAGCTTATGAAATTTTAGGTAAAATTAAAACGGAACGGGAAAATAAAAAATAAATAAATTTTTAAAAAAACTATTGACAGATGACATATATCATGTTAACGTTAACAATCGTATATATACAGAGCTTATCTGTAGTAACCAAATTATTCAGGAGGAACTTAAATTATGAAAAAGCTGTTTACGGTATTGGGGGTTCTATTAATGGCAGTCTGTCTTTTTGCCGGCGGCAACAGGGATCGTGCCGGAGGGGGTATATCCTTTCTTTCAATGTTTACAAATCCTACCGCGGATGCTAATAGCAAGGCCTTTTACGGAATGACGGAAAAATTTGCGAAGGATTTCCCCTCTGTCAAAGTAACCTATGAGGCAATTCCCCACGACGAATATGAAACCAAAATGAAGACCTATGTCGCCGCAGGTGAATACCCTGACATCTACGAAGTCAAGGGAACCATGATTCCTCAACTTGCCGAAGACGGGGTGATCTACACCGCTAAAGAAATAATGGATCTGATCCCCGGCTGGGAAGCTGATTTCAAGAACGGCGTCTTTGAAGACTTTATCTACAAAAACACGGCCTACGCCCTTCCCATGCAGATGGGTAACAACCACAACATATTCTGGAACAGCGAGATTTTCAGGGAATGCGGCATTACCGAATTCCCAAAGGACTGGGATTCCTTTGCCACCGCCATGGACAAAATTAAAGCCGCGGGCTATATTCCCATCGTCCAGGGCAACAAGGCCAACTGGCTGGTTCCTTCCCTTTTGTTCAACGCCATTGTATATCGTTTTACCGGTGTCGACTGGTATTACAGTGTCAGGGAAAACAGGGGCGCTAAATTCACGGATAAACAATTTGTCGCCGCAGCGGCCCTGCTGCAGGATATGGCAAAGAGAGGGTATTTCAACACTGACATCAATTCCATCGATCAGCACCAGATGTACACCGTATACTATAACAAGAAGGCGGCCATGATGGTGGATGGTTTCTGGGGTGTCGGTACCTTTGTGGATGAAATGCCCAAGGATGTGCTTGCCGCGACGAAGATAGCCCAATTCCCCACGATCCCCGAATCAATGGGCGGGGGCGGCGCCAAATACGCGAAGATCAACCAGGCGGCGGCCGGATGGGGATATGTGGTCACCAAGAGGAAAGGTGACACCCCGGAAAAGCTGAAAGCAATGGCTCAGCTTGTTCAGTATGTTACCGGTTCGAATTATGCCAACATTGTTGTTGAAAACAGCGGACTTCCTGCGGCGAAAACCAGCAATGTTGATGAAAGCAAACTCTCTCCCCTGTACCGGGAACTGCTTGTCCTGAACAACGAGTCCCAGTATGCGCCGGTGTTTGACGTGCAGCTTAATCCCCAGATAGTGGATGCCTTCTATTCGAATACCCAGGAACTGCTCATTGGGACGATCACTCCGCAGCGCTATGCCGAATTGATTCAGGCGGAAGTCGACAAAACCCGATAGGTGTGTATCTGAAGGAAGCGGTTTTCAAAAACCGAAATTTTGGAACCGCTTCAGCGGTTAAAACAAGGCGATTTTTTTATTGGGGAGGCTTTTCCGAAAACCAACCAGGTTGAAGGAAAGCCTCTCGGGATAGATTTTTCGTAACCCTTCACCGGGCATATCCATATATAGTGTGTAATTAATTTTATAACACTATATATGGTATATATACTATATAGATGACCCCATATATAGTAGGATGAAGGGTTACAATCTGTCTAAGAGCCCTCTCTGTGTCGGGGAGAGTCATTCCGATTTCGGCGGATGGAATTTCTTCTGTCCTTGTCCGGTTTCTGTAAAGAGGATTTTGAAGATGAGACGAACCCTTCCAAAACCAAAACCATACGTATTTTTTTTGTTTCTTACCCCCATCCTCGTCATCTATCTGGCGAATGCGGTACTCCCTATTTTTATTTCCGTTTTTTACAGTTTTTTTAACTGGACCGGCGGGAGGACCATGAATTTTATAGGCTTGGGTAATTATCTGGATCTGGTAACGGATATGGAATTCTGGCAGTCCGCGTATAACAACCTCATCATTGTGATCATCAATACCATAGGGCAGGTCGGACTTGCGCTGATCGTCTCTTTTCTGCTTATTTCCCGGACATTAAAGTTTAAGGAATTCCATCGAACTGTTATTTTCTTTCCGGTGACCGTCTCGGCCCTGGTTATCGGTTTTATTTGGTCCCTGATGTACAACAAGGACTACGGGCTGGTCAATTTTTTCCTACAGCTCCTTCACCTTCAACGTTTCATCCTTCCCTGGCTGGATAATCCTAAGTATATACTGATCACCGCATCGATCCCGGTGGTTCTCCAGTATATCGGCCTCTATATGATTATGTTTATGGGCGCCATAAAAAGTATCCCCGAAGAAATATTGGAATGTGCCGGGCTTGACGGCTGCAACGATCTGCAGCGCTCTGTGTATATTACCCTGCCCATGATCTACGACACCTTTAAGGTGGCGGTGATGGTTTGTGTTTCGGGAACCATGAAGATATTCGATCATATTCTTGTTTTGACCAATGGCGGCCCCGGCAAGTCAAGTCAGGTGCTGGCCTTGTACTCCTACAAAATTTCTTTTGATCGGATGAAGATAAGTTATGGGGCCACAATTTCCATCGGTATCCTGATCCTCAGCCTCATCCTGACCCTTGGGTCCAGAAAACTGCTTGGAGGGAAACAGTATGAATAAGGCGGCGATCAAGGCCGGAAGGACCGCCGGCAGTGTGGCTCTGAATGTTTTTATGCTGGTTTTTTCACTACTCAGTATTTTCCCGTTTATCTGGATGCTTTATTCTTCCCTGAAAACCGAAGCGGAATTCGCCTTAAATATCATAGCTCTGCCTAAAAAACCGATTTTTTCCAATTATATTAATGCAATCAGAACGGGACACATGGGGGAATATGCCCTTAATTCCCTGTTTAACTGCCTGATTACGGTGGTGCTGGTGGCGTTTGCTACCTATATTGTGGCGTATTTTTTATCCCGTTATAACTTTAAGGGCCGGACCGTGGTATACGGCCTTTTTGTGGCTGGTATGCTTATCCCGGTACATTCTCTGATGGTTCCGATCTTTGTAGAATACCGGGTAGTGGGGCTTCTGAACAGCCGCTTTACCCTGCTTCCGGTGTACCTGTCATTTGGTATGCCTATGGCGGTTTTTCTGATAGAAAGTTTTATCGGTTCTATACCGATTGAACTGGAAGAAGCGGCCCTAATTGACGGCAGTTCCATGGTCCGTACCATGTTCACCATTATCATGCCCCTCTGCCGTCCGGTACTTGCTACCGTGGTGATCCTTACCTTTATGAATACCTGGAATGAATTTCCCTTCGCCCTGGTTTTGATCCGTGACAATGCCCTAAAAACCATTCCCATTGGCCTAAGAAATTTTCAGGGCGCCTATACGGCGCAGTATACTCAATTCATGGCAGGTATGGCAGTGTCCCTCATCCCGGTAATGGTGGTGTACATTCTGTTTTATAAAAAAATTATTGTGGGTATGACCGCCGGTACCGTAAAGGGCTGAGCGTAATTTACAAAGGAGCAGTATGATGTTGGAAAACAAAAAGATCGTCTTTGAAAAGCCTTGGGAGGCGCGGCTGAAAACCGAGCCGCTTGATGACCGTTCCGTACCTTCGGGACAGGTGATCCTGAAGAAGCGATATTCGATCATATCGACCGGAACGGAGCTGGCCTGTCTATCAGGTGGTGAAAGCTGGTTTAAGATGCCGGGAGTCCCCGGATATTCCTGCATCGGTGAAATAGTAAAGACAGCCTCTGATGTGAAAGATTTTTCCATTGGTGACACGGTCTTCTGTTATGGTAACCATGCCCTTTACGAGGTAATTTCCACCGAGGGTATCTTCCTTCATGTCCCTCAAGGTATTGACCAAAAGTGGGTTCCCTTTGTCCGCATGGCATCCATTGCGGCAACGGCGATCCGCGCTTCAACTATTGAGTGGGGGGATACGGTGGCGGTGACAGGCCAGGGCCTTGTGGGGAACATGGCCTTGCAGCTTGCGAAACTGCAGGGAGCCTCGGTCATTGCCATTGATGTGATTGACAGCCGGCTTGCCGTTGCCCGGGCCTGCGGGGCAGATCTTACGATCAATTCCACCAATATGAATGTAGCCGATGAAATCAAGCGCTTTACGGACGGCTCGATGGTATCTACCTTGATTGAAGCCACCGGAGTATCCGCCGTCGGCGTACAATCCATTGAGTGGGTCGGTCAGAACGGCGAGTTGATCTTCTTGGGCAGTCCGCGGGGGATATTCGAAACCGATATCACCCCATTCCTCAACCGGACGCATCTTGCGTCTTTTAATGTTACCTTAAAAGGGGCCCACGAGTGGCGTTACCCGGTGAACAGAACGCCCTTTGTAAAGCATTCACTGGAACGGAATTCGCGGTTAATTATGGATCTTGTTTTCCAAAAGAAACTCGTGGTGGAACCGCTGTTAACGGAACTCGTTTCACCCGCCGACTGCTATGACATTTACCATAAGGTGCGGGACAATAAGGACCGATATATGGGTATACTTTTTGACTGGGGGGAATAATATGGAAATTTCATTACAGTTGTGGTCTATTAAGGAAGAAGTGGAAGAAGATTTTGCCCATGCCCTTGAGCTGACGGCGCAGGCGGGGTATCAGGGGGTTGAATTTGCCGGTTATCACGGAAAGTCACCCGCTCAGCTTTGGGAATTGCTTGCTACATATAATCTGAAAGCGGTCAGTACCCATGCGGGGATAGATCGCCTCCGTATGGCCCTGGACGAGGAAATTGAATACGCCAAAGCCCTTGGTTACCGGCTGATCGTTTGTCCCTGGTCCGAGTGCAAAACCGGCGAACAGGTGATTGAGGATGCGAAGTTTCTTGAATCCTGCGCCAAAAAGGCTTTGAAAGAAGGAATCACCATCGGGTATCACAACCACAACCAGGAGTTCAGAAAGTTTGGAGGCAGATATGCCATGGACATCATGCTTGAACACATGCCTTCGGTGAAATTTGAACCGGACGTATTCTGGATAGCCTACGGCCTTGTTGATCCGGTCCGTTATCTCAAACCCCTTGCGGCGGCAGGCAGAATCGCCGCGATTCACGCCAAGGAACTCGACCACGAGGGGCCTGACAATGTTTACATAGGCCAAGGGAAAATCGACTTTGCGGGTATAGCCGCCCTTTGTCCCCCCAATAAATATCCGTGGATCGTAGAACAGGAGGAGTTCTCCAGCGATCATTTCGACGGAATCTCGAAAAGCTATCAGGGCCTCAGAAAGATTATCGGATAAGGAGAACCCTCTGTCAATCAATGTAACGATCTGGAACGAATACCTGCATGAAAAAGAAGAACGAATCGCGAAGGTGTATCCCCGGGGCATACACGGGGCGCTGGAGGAGGGGCTTTCCGCCGATAAAAACCTTGCGATTCGGACCGCCCTGCTGGAAATGCCCGGCCACGGGCTTTCCGAAGAAATTCTCCGGAATACCGATGTGCTTATGTGGTGGGGGCACCTGGCCCATGACCGGGTCAGCGACGAAACCGCCGAACTGGTGGCCAAACACGTCAGGCTTGGCATGGGACTGGTGGTACTCCATTCGGGGCATTATTCAAAACCCTTTAGAAAACTTATGGGTACGGCCTGTACTTTGTCCTGGCGCGAAATAGGTGAGAGTGAACGGGTCTGGATTATTGATCCCTCCCACCCCATTTGTCAGGGCCTGGGCCCTTATTTTGAACTTGAACATGAGGAGATGTACGGCGAAGTTTTTGATATTCCGGCGCCCGACGAACTGGTGATGATTGGCTGGTTTAAGGGAGGGGAGGTGTTCCGTTCAGGATGTGTGTTCAAACGGGGCAGGGGAAAGATCTTCTATTTTCAGCCCGGCCATGAGGAATTCCCCACCTTCCGTAAGCCGGAGGTCCTGCGGATCCTCAAAAACGCCCTGTACTACCTGCGGCCCCTTTCCCGGCGGGAAGATTCCGGCATGGCCTTTGCCTCCCCCTGCGTTGATCCGGTTGAACCGGGGATTCTGGAGTTGTATAATATAACGGAAAAACCGTCGGAGAAATTCAAACGGGCTATGGAGCGGTGAAGAGCCGGCGTCGTAAAACAGGAGTGAACTATGAGTGGGATTAAAGCAGGGATTGTAGGCGCGGGGGGCATGGCCCGGTATCATTATGAAGGTTTTATCCGGGCGGGGGCCGAGGTTATTGCCATGGCGGACACCGATACGGCCCGGGCCAAAGCCTTTGGTGAAAGCCGGGGCATAAAAAACATTTACGCCGGCCTTACGGAGATGCTTCAGGGTTCTGCGGACCTGGACCTGGTTTCCGTGATTACACCGAATAAATTTCATAAACCCCTGGTAATTGAAGCCCTGGAAAAGGGCAAGCACGTGTACTGCGAAAAACCCCCGGCCCTGAACGCGGCGGAGGTACGGGAAATGCTTGAGGCCTCAAAAAAAGCGGGGAAACGGCTCATGTTCAACTTTAATAACCGGGCCCGTCCGGAATCCCAGGCCATGATCCGGTATATTCGGGACGGCAGGGTGGGGACCATTAATTCCGCCCAGGCCAACTGGATCCGCCGGGCGGGGATCCCCGGCTTCGGGGGCTGGTTCACTACCAAGGCCCTTTCCGGCGGCGGCCCGGTGATAGACCTGCCCCACATGCTGGATCTGGCCCTGTACTTTATGGGCTTCCCCGAACCGGATTATCTCCTGGCGGTTACGTATGATGATTTTATGGATAATAAGTCCTTTAAAGGCCCCTGGGGCATCCCCGACGCGGCCCAGGGCATTACCGATGTGGAGTCCTCCTGTCATGCCATGCTCACCTTTAAGACCGGCCAAAGCCTGATGATCCGCAGTTCCTGGGCGGAAATGAACGAGCGGGAAGTGGTTTCCGTAACTTTCCAGGGCACCAAGGCCGGGGGCAAGCTGGAGCGGCTTTTTGGCATCGACGGCCTGGATGAAACCAGCATTGATACCTGCCGGCTTTTTGTCGAAGAGTACGGGAATCAGGTGGATCTGCATATAAAGACCGAAAAGGACGAATCCATGGGCCGCCTGGGGAATGCGATGAATTTCATCGACAGCATCAGCGGTAAAGCCGAACCCTATAATACCCCCGAGGAAGCCCTGATTCTGATGAAGATCGTGGACGCCCTGTACGAATCGGCGGCTACCCGGAAACCGGTCCAGATCCGTTAGGACCCGCGCGAGAATAAAATGCCATGCATTTTATTCTAATTGCTTATGCAATAAGGAAATAACATGACCAATCGGTCATGTTAT
>NZ_JAJQRC010000055.1:0-17712 GCF_046533115.1 Treponema sp. TIM-1 | reverse complement strand
GAATAAAATGCCATGCATTTTATTCTAATTGCTTATGCAATAAGGAAATAACATGACCAATCGGTCATGTTATTTCTGCGCGGGTCCTTAGGGCGATATAAGGAATTATTGTGATCATCCCAAAGAAGGAGAACCCCGGAAAGATGAAGTTGAATAGTTGATTTTCGAGATCTACCGGGACAAGCCAAAACTCGCACCACTGGTGCGAGAATTAACCTGGACAAATAATATTATCATAATGGCCAGGGCAAAAACTGAGGAAGCCCAGGAATTTTATATCAAAAATGTGCATAAAAAACCACCATTCAAAACATGAGCGGCAGCTCGACACCATGCTTTCAAACACGAGTCAAATTTGATTTTTTGACGGGGAGAACAATAATGTCCGCACTTTCAAAAGCATACATAAGCGAAATCAAACAAATCATCAAAGAAGCGCGGGCAAAAGCCTATAACGCCGTGAACTATACCATGGTCGAAGCCTATTGGCTCATTGGTCGGCGCATTGTAGAAGAAATCCAGAACGGTGAACACCGGGCAAATTACGGCGAACAGGTCATAAAAAACGTATCAAAAGCTCTCACTGCGGAATTCGGCAGAGGCTTTTCCGAACGGAGTGTCAGGCAATATCGCCAGTTTTATCAGATGTTCCCAAAGTTCCCGATTCGGCGATCTATGATCGCTATTTCCGGCAAACAAAAGAAAGATTCGGCGATCATTGATCGCCAAATTGCCGAAAATTTGCGCCACCCCCTCGGTTGGACTCATATTCAGCGCATAATGCGGGTTAGCTTAAATTTCTTCGACCAGACCTGCCTGCATATCGGCGGTTTGTAAAAACAGGACCTCCTTATAGGCGGCCAATGACTTTTCAAGGGCGAATTTGTCCATGGGGCTTATGTCATAGGCGCCCATGTGCCAGCGTATAGCGTGGTTCCATGCATCAGGCAGGGCAATATATTTATTGATCCGTAGCATGGACTCAATACCGTGTCCAAAGGAAAGGTAATTGTCCTTGATCTTGTAAAAGGGAACTTTTTCCCAATTTCCGGTTTCTTCATTTTTTGCGTTTTTTGTTTTTATCTCATACATATTCGTTTTGCATAAATCGTGGAACAGGCAGGAAACAATCAAATAATACCTATCAACATCACCGGAAAGCATGACCGGTGCAAGGTGTATCCCATTGGCGGTAACCAAAAGAGAATGACGGACCAGACCGTTTTCTTCGCTGCCGTGGAATTTCGTTGATGCCGGAGCCGTATAAAAATCGGTTTCTTGTTCAATATGGGCAAGTAATTGCCAGACCGGATCTTTTGAACCACGGGCAAGGATCTCGCTAAAAATGCGGTGGATCAATTCTTTGTATTGATCGGTATCTTTCTTTTTCGAAATAAAGTTTTTTATATCGTCAGCGAGTGCATAAGCGGTGTATTCTTCTATGGTATCGTTTAAACTGTAATCGCGCAGATAACAACTCCCCTGGGATCCTGCCCATGCTTCCTGGCAATTTTACCTGAATCCTCCAATGTCAGAAATCAGGCTACCTCTATTATATCACAGCTTGTTCTTTTTGCGCAAGGGAACACATTACCGCATAAATAACTCATATTACGCAGGAAGAATAGGATTAACCACGAACAGACACGAAAAACACGAACTTTTTGTTCGAAACATCTTCTTGTTCGTGATGGTTCGTGAGGTTCGTGGTTATTTTTCATTTCTACAACAGTCTAACTCGTTATATTACAAAAAATTAAGCCGATTCCCGGCCATGGGGTGTATTCCAGTCCGCCGGGGCGGGGCCTTTGGGTACCAGATGATGGATATTGCCCGGATCGCAGCAGCGATGGTAGTGGGTCTTTATGTGATCAAAATCCGTGTTGTCCCTGAAGGCCGGAATCTGGTAGAGGTCCCGTGAATAGGCCCAGAGGTTGGGGTAATCCCGGATGCGTTTTTTGTTGACCCGGAAACAATTGTAATACGCCGCGTCGAATCGTACCAGGGTTACAAAGAGCCGGATGTCCGCATCGGTAATGGCATCCCCCAGGAGATAGCGGCTCTTTCCAAGCCGCGCTTCCAGCCAGTCCAGGCGCTTAAAAACAACGTGGTAGGCCGCCTCATACGCCTCCTGACTCCGGGCGAATCCCGCCTCGTATACGCCGTTGTTCACTTCTTTAAAAATAAGGTCATTAAGGGTGAAGATCTCCTCCCGTTTGTCATCGGGAAGAAGATCAGGGGCCCCTTTTTGGTGAAAGGCTTTCCATTCTTTTTCCCAGTAGTAGGTCATGTTGATATAATCATTGTTAACGACTTTGCCGGTGGTAAGATCCACCAGCACCGGAACGGTAAAGCGGCCCGAATATTCAGGATCGGTGTTCAGGTAGAGTTCGCTTAAGTAGCGCACCTTCAACACCGGATCCACCCCGCCGGGATCAAGGGAGAACTCCCAATCACTCCGTTCCTTTTCGGGCCGTATGGGGCTTACGGTCCCGACACTCACGGCGTCCTCCAGGCCCAGAAGGGAACGGACGATCAGCTGCCGGGTAGCCCAGGGACACGCCCGGGTCCATATCAGCCTGAAACGCCCGGCTTCGGGGTGAAGGTCCTGCGGCCCAAAGCCGAAGGGGGTTATAAAGCGGTTTTTTTGCCTGATAAAGGCGCCGTTTTCGCCGGTTTCATCTTCGAACCAGGTCTGATAAGCCATAGGGCATGCTCCTTTTTTTGTTGCGGGCGGCCAGGTCTTTGGTTCCCAGGGACGCCAGGCATAGCCTCTTGCAAGTAACCTATAAATCATATAAAATTACTATACTTCTATACTATGTTATTTTAAGAAACCGGTCAATAGGGGGAATTTCCCAAAATTTCGGCATTTGGAAAAAGGAGGCAGTATGGAATTCAGGCTGATGGACGAGGCGGATTTTAACGAAATCGTGGGCCTTATGGTAAAGGCGTTTTTTCCTTCAACCCTCTATACCTGGGCGGCTCCGGATGAGAAGGAACGGCTTAAAATTCTTTCCGCCATGTTCCGTTACCGGGTCCGGGGCTGGCTTGAGGACGCCCGGGAAGTACAACTGGTCCTGGAAGACGGGCAAATTGTCGGTTCCGCAACCTGGATCCGGCCCCGGACCACCCCCCCGCCGGCCAACGGGCCTTCCCTGGATGAGGTATTTGCCGGCCTGGACCCGGCGGTGGTGGAACGGTGGTCAAAATTTCAGGCGATCATCGAGGCCCAGGAAAAAAACATCATTCCGCTTGCCTGGGAGCTTGCCCCCATCGCGGTACTCCCGGAAAAGCAGCACAAAAAAATCGGCAGCGCCCTGATCAACAAAAAACTCGCCGCCATCGATGCGGAGGGCCTTCCCTGTTATCTCTGTACCCAGGACCGGATCAACCTGACCATCTACGAGCGTTTTGGGTTCAAAAAACAAGAGGAACTTTTGATTGTCGAAGGCGGCCCGGTGAGTTATACCATGAAACGGGAGGTACCGCGAAGGTGAAGAACCCAGGAGCAAGCCCCTGGATTCTTCTCAATGCAAATGCTGTTTAAAGCGAGTCGGGCACTCCCGGTATGGCGATAAAAACGTTATTGGTAAGTTCATCCACATCCACGGAGCTGTCCAACAGGCCGATCCGCTTTAAATCTTCGGTGGTGCGCCGGATGCCTTTTTCCACCCCGCTTACGGTGGCGCGGTAACTGTAGGCCTTGAGGAAGCCGATGTTGTCTTCCACATTACCCGCGGCGTATTGTTTTTCGGCAACCAGCCTGGCGGTTTCCTCAGGATGTTCCGCGGTGTATTGGGCCGCCTTCTGTACCGCCCGCAGGACCTTGGCAAGGACTGCGGGGTGGTTTTTCGCCACCTCGTTGTTCACCGCGACCACGCAGCAGTATTCGTCTTTCAGGTAGCCGTCCTTTGAAGTGTCGGCGATGGTTCTGGCCCAGCCTTCTTTCTCCGCGGCATAAGCCGGGGGATCGCCGGTGGCAATCGCGTCCACCTGCCCGTTTTTCAGGGCAAGGGCCAGCTCCGGCCCGGAATAGACGACCCACTCCACCTCACTGTTCGGTTCCACCGTGCGGATCCCCTCTTCGGCCAGATAGCGCTGGAGGATGATGTTGGGGGGAGAGGCCAGGCCCATGGTCCCGATGCGCTTGCCCCGCAGGTCCGACAGTTTTTGGATGCCGCTGTCTTTCCGTACCACTATTCTGGTACATCCGGTGTGGAGCCCCAGGGGTATCTTGATCTGCAGGCCGTTGGCAATCGGCTGGATCATGCCGTCCAGGAGATTGTTGGTAACATCGATGGTACCGTTGGTCAGCAGCAGGGGGATCTGACCAATATCGATCATCACATGTTCCCATTTAAGCCCCTCTTCTGCAAAGTACCCCAATTCTTCGGCGATAAAAAAGGGCGCCGAACAGAGTCCCGGCCCGATTCCATACCCGATCTTGATGACATAGTCATCGTCCGCTACCGGCGCTTTTTCTTGGGCGCCCCGGGCAAACATGCCGGAAACCACCCATAAAGCCAAGGCCGCCGCAAGAATCCGTTTCTTTCTTTTCATAGAACCCTCCTTGGGTTTTATATAAGATTGGGACTGCCGAAAAGTTGATTGCTTTTCGTACCGCCCGTAAGTCCATTCAGGCTACGCGCAGTAAACGCGCGAACCGGAATTTACAGGTAATATTGGGGTTCCGCCCGCTGCCCCGTAAAATTGAGGATCCGTAAAATAGCTGAACGGAGTTTCAGAAATTCAGGATCGTCCCGCCGCCGGGGCCGGCCCAGCTCTACCCGCATCACCTTCTCGATCTTTGCGGGCCGGGCGGACATCACCACGATGGAATCGGCCATATAGATCGCCTCATCCACATCGTGGGTGACCATCACCGTGGTCATCTGCTGCTGCTGCCAGACTTTGAGGATCTCGTCCTGCATATTCATCCGGGTAAAGGCGTCCAGGGCCCCCAGGGACTCATCCAGGAGCAATACCTTGGGCTTGTTGACCAGGGCCCGGGCCAGGGCGACCCGCTGGGCCATGCCGCCCGAAAGCTGATGGGGATGGGATTTTTCAAAACCCTCAAGGCCCACCAGTTTTACAAAATCAGGGATGGTGTGTTTTTCGCGCCGGTATACTCCCCGGGAACGGAGGCCGTAGGCTATATTGTGGTAAACATTTTGCCAGGGAAACAGGGTGGGGTCCTGAAATACCAGCCCCCGCTCATATCCGGGCTTTTTAATCTCCTCCCCGTCAAGGAGGATACTTCCCGAATCCGCCTTTTCAAGCCCCGCGATAAGCCTGAGCAGGGTTGATTTTCCGCAGCCCGAAGGCCCCACCAGGCCGGTAAACCCCCCGGGCTCGAAACGAAGGCTCACCTCATCCAATACGGGTATATCTTCCCCCTCGTTCCGGGGAAAGCGTTTACAGAGTTTGTCGATGACGATCAGTCCTGTTTCTTTTTGCGTTTCTTCCATTTTTTCCCCTTACCAGCGGATCAGGCCCTTTTGCCAGCTCAGTACCCGGTTTTGCAGCTTAAATTGCAGGCCGATAAGTACGGAAAACGTTACGGCGATCACGATAAGGGCCGCGTAAACCTGGGAATAGGCAAGCACGTCCCGCTGCCAGTTGATGTACCAGCCGATTCCGTATTTACAGCCGATCATCTCCGCGGCCATCAGGGTGAGGAAGGATGAGGCGGTCCCGTTAAAAAGCCCGGTAAAGATGCTCGGCGCCGCGGCCGGCAGGGCGATGGAGACGATGTTCCTGAGGGGGCTTGCCCCCAGGGTCTCGGAAACCTCGAAGTAGGTTTTACGCACATTCAAAATACCGGAAGCGGTGAGGATGGTCGTGGGGAACCAGACCCCCAGGGCGATGAGGAAGATCCCCGCGGTGGCGGGCTTGGTAAAGACCACCAGGGCAATGGGGATCCAGGCCGTTGAGGGTATGGGGCCGATGGTGCGGATCACCGGCATGATCCAGTAGTTACAGCGGGCGCTCCAGCCGATGACGGTCCCGGTGAGGATCCCCGCAAGCGCGCCGGAAAGGTAACCCAGGATCAGGAGCCGGAGGGAATAGGCCAGGCAGCGCAGGATGAACTGCCACTCTTTTCTAAAGGCGTCCAATATACGCTCCGGCGCGGGGAAAAAAAGGCCCGGCAGCAGATTGAGTTTTAGGGTGATTACATCGTAGACCCCGAGGAACAGAAAGGCCGCGGCGAAAAAGGGTGCCTTGAATACCAGGGGCTTGGCAGCTGCCGGAAATACCAGGCCCGCCGCAGCCCAGAGGACAAAAAACGCCGACAGCGCCTCCAGGGCCCAGGCAAAATAGGGCAGCCGCTTAACATGATACTCCGGGTGTACCGGTATATACCGGTGTACCAGGAACACCGCCACCAGTGCCGCCGCAGGCAGGAAGGTTTGCCACTGAAATCTTCGTTTGTTTTCCATACTAATTAATTTGAGCCGGCTGTAAACTGAAAAAGCGGCGTGGAAAGGTAACGCTCCCCCGTATCAGGGGCCACGGTGACCACCCGTTTCCCGGCCCCCAGTTTTTCCGCGGTTTTTATGGCCGCGAAGATCGCCGCCGCCGATGAATACCCCAGGAAAAGGCCCTCCCGGGCGGCAAGGCGGCGGGCCAGATCAACCGCCTCGTCATTGGTCACCCGGATAATCTCATCATAGATATCCCGGTTAAGCACCTTGGGGATGATCCCCGCCCCTATGCCCTGGATAACGTGGGGCCCCGGCTCCCCGCCGCTTAAAACCGGTGAGGCGTCGGGTTCTACCGCCACGATGCGGATGTCCGGCCGTTTTTCCCGCAGGTAGGCGCCCGCGCCGGTGATGGTACCCCCGGTGCCTATGCCCGCCACAAAGGCGTCGGGGATCTTTCCCGCCAGGGCCGTTTCGATTTCAGGGCCCGTGGTTCGCCGGTGGATCTCGGGATTATGGGGGTTCTCGAACTGCTTTACCTCAAAATAACCGTGTTCGGCGATGAGTTCCGCCGCCTTGTCAAAGGAATTTTTGATACCCCCCACCGCGGATACGATCACCACCTCGGCGCCATAGGCCTGAATGATCTGCCGCCGTTCCAGGCTTACATTGTCGCCCATTACCACGATGAGCCGGTACCCCTTAACCGCGGCAACCAGGGCCAACCCAATGCCGGTATTGCCGCTGGTTACCTCGATAAGGGTGTCGCCGGGCTTTATCTTCCCTTCGGCCTCGGCGGCATTGATCATATTGAGGGCGATCCGATCTTTTACCGACCCCCCGGCATTAAAGGATTCGAGTTTAACCAAAACCTCCGCCGCGCCCGGGGGGACCAGCCGGTTCAGCCGTATCAACGGGGTATTACCGATAAGTTCGGTAACATCAAGAGCAATGTTTTCTTTCATATCATTATCCTAGTAGATCAATATTTGTAATATCATATAAAACATAGGGAAATTGTCAAGTATCCTTGAGCGAATACCGGTAATTTTCAGGCTAAATAATTAAAATAACCACGAACCGGGAGAAAAACTAACCACGAACCACTCGAACACCACGAACGAAGAGGAGGAAAAATAGGAAGAAATAACCACGAAGGCGCATAAGGCGAAAAAGGTAAGAATAATTAAGAGAGGAGTGAGGAAAGGGAAATTAAGAATGAAAAGTGAAAAGTGGGTGTTCTTCCTATTTTCTTAACTCCACTCTTAATTCTTATTCGCCTTCTTCGCCTTCGTGGTGAATTTCTTCCATTATCCGTATGGTTCGTGGTTTTTCCTGTCTTTTGTTCGTGTGGTTTGTGTGGTTCGTGGTTATTCCTCTCTCGTGTCCGTGTGGTTCGTGGTTTTTTTTCCTGCAACGGGGTTGTTGATTATCCGAAAGTCGTGATATGCTATCATACCCATGAATGTGTTACCTCTTCGTTTTACTCCAACCGGCTACGTGGTTATCTTTCCCCAGGACGATCTGGATCTTACCATAGATGTGCTGCTGGATATTGATTATGGCCAGGAATTCTGCCTGGCATCGGATTTTCACCCGGTATTTATCGCCGACCTTATGGCAGCGGGATTTCTGGTCATGTCGACGGAAGTTGAGGAGGAGCCTTCGGATACGGAAGAAGATAGAGAACCCAGTTATCTCCTGCTGCCGAAACTCCACCTGACCCGATCAGTGCTTTTTTTTGAGGATCTTCATGTAAAGAGGAGCCTCAAGCCCCTGCTTTCCCGCTATAAGCTGGAGGTGGACCGGGATTTTGAGCGGATTCTGAACCGTTGTGTTGAAATTCACGGGGATGACTGGCTTACCGCCCCCTTGCGGGAGAATATCCGCTTGATCCGCGGCCCGGACAAGTTCCCGGTGCGGCCCGTTTCCTTTGGGGTATACCGGGACGGTGAGTTACAGGCCGGTGAATTCGGTATCATCGCGGGCCGGGTATATACCAGTTATTCCGGGTATTATGACGAGGATAATGCCGGAACCGTTCAGATGGTATTGATGGCCCGCTACCTCCAGGCCGCGGGGTTTGCGTTTCTGGATCTGGGGATGCCCCTGGAATATAAGGATATGCTGGGCGCCCGGAACATCGAGCCCCGGCATTTTGTCGAATTGTTCCGAAATGCCCGAAAAAAATAGCTTATATCGAGGCTTTTCCACTGCTTCGGTTGTGGAAAAGCCTCGGCCTTTTTTCAAAATATAACATTTTTATGTCGTTTTTTATTATATTATGATAGGATGATACTATGAGTTTTGGTAATTTCATCGTTGAGAATGGCAAGCCCCTTCCGTTAGGCGCCGTATTGACCGATACCGGGGTTAATTTTTCCCTTTTTTCCCGGAATGCCCTTTCAGTGATCCTGATCCTTTTTGAGTCCCCGGATTCGGACAGCGCCTATGAAGAAATAATCCTCGACAAACAAAAAAACCGGACCGGGGATGTCTGGCACTGTCACATTCGGGACCTTAAAGCGGGGGCCCTCTACCTTTACCGGGCGGATGGGCCCTACTTGCCGGAAAAAGGCTTTCGGTTTAATGTCCATAAAACCCTGATCGATCCCTATGCCAAGGCCCTGACGGATTTTGACCAGTGGGACCTCCAGTCCTGTATGGGGTATAACCCCCAGGAGCCCTCCGGCGACCTCTCATATTCGTATAGAGACGATAGCGCCACCCAGCCCCGGTGTGTGGTGATCGACGATGCCTTTGACTGGCAGGGGGATATGCCCCTGAATTACCCCCTCCGGTTCAGCGTTCTCTACGAAACCCATGTCCGGGGCCTTACCATCCATCCCAGCGCCGGCTCCCAATATCCGGGTACCTTCCGGGGGGTGATAGAAAAGATCCCCTTTTTCAAGGACTTGGGTATTACCAGCCTGGAATTTCTCCCCATTCAGGAGTTCAACGAGCGGGAGCTGCCCCGGTTAAATCCCCGGACCGGAAAGCCCCTGGTAAATTACTGGGGGTATTCCACGGCGGCCTTTTTTGCCCCCAAGGGTTCCTACTCCTGGGATAAGACCCCGGGAGGGCAGGTGGGGGAATTCAAGGAGATGGTTCGGGAACTGCACAAGGCCGGTATTGAGGTAATCCTGGATGTGGTGTTTAACCATACCGCCGAGGGGAATGAGCGGGGGCCGACCTTTTCTTTCCGCGGCCTGGATAACACCATCTACTATATTCTGGATGAGAATAAACGGTACTATAAAAATTTTTCCGGCTGCGGAAACACGGTAAACTGTAATCACCCGGTGGTGCGGACCCTGATCATGGACTGCCTCCGGTATTGGGTGACGGAGATGCATGTGGACGGCTTCCGCTTCGACCTGGGCTCGATCCTGGGCCGGGACCAACAGGGGCGGCTTATGGAAAACCCCCCGGTGCTGGAACAGATCGCCGAGGATCCGGTGTTGCGGAACACCAAACTCATCGCCGAGGCCTGGGACGCCGGAGGGGCCTATCAGGTGGGCTGGTTCCCCGGGGGCCGCTGGGCGGAGTGGAACGACCGTTTCCGGGACGATGTACGGAAGTTCTGGCGGAGCGATCCCCATCAGGTGCGGCATCTGGCTACCCGGCTTTCGGGGAGTTCGGACCTGTACCTCCGGGACGGGAGAAAACCCTTTCATTCCATCAACTTTGTAACCAGCCACGATGGGTTTACCCTGTGGGATCTGGTTTCTTACGAAAAGAAACACAACGAAGAAAACGGGGAGGAGAACCGGGACGGGGGCGATGCCAATTACAGTTCCAATTACGGGATAGAAGGGGAAGGCGCTGACCCGGCGATACAATCCCTGCGGATACAGCAGATCAAAAATTTTATCGCCACCCTGATGGTGTCCTTGGGAACTCCCATGGTCCTGGGGGGGGATGAATTGGGCCGGACCCAGCTGGGGAATAACAACGCCTATTGCCAGGACAACGAAATTTCCTGGTACGATTGGTCTCTTCTGGAAAAAAACAAGGACCTTTTCCGTTTTATCAAGGGAATGATAGCCTTCCGGCTGCGGCACCACGGGTTTATGCGTCCGGAATTTTATACCGGCCGGGACGGCAATTACAACGCCATCCCCGATATCAGTTGGTTTGATGAAAAGGGCAATTCCCCGGATTGGGAAAAGATGGGCGCCTGCCTTGCCCTGCGGATGGACGGCAGCCGGGCGGATATTCTGGCGGATCAGGATGATAATGACTTTTTTATCATGTTTAATGGGGGGGAAGCGCCGATCCCCTTTGCGCTCTGCGAAGCCCTGGAGGGAAAAACCTGGGTCCGGGCGGTGGATACCAGCCTCGCCTCCCCGGAGGATATAACCCCGCCGGGGGAAGAGCAGCCCCTCGCCCGGCCGGACATCTACCCGGTTAAGGGCCATAGTGTGGTGATCCTCGTTTCAAAATTTTTATGAATGGGGCGGTTTTGGGAAAATCCCGGTGTAATACATAATGTAATACAAGAGGTAATACAGTATGGATGAAAGCAGTTTTATTCTGGGGGTGGACCTGGATGGGGTGGTAGGGGATTTCTACGGAACCATGCGGGTCATTGCCGCGGAGTGGCTTAATAAGCCGGTGGAAGCCCTGACCGAAGAGGTCAGCTACGGGCTGGAGGAATGGGAAATTGACGAATACGGCGGATATGACCGGCTCCACCGTTTTGCCGTGACCCAGCGGAACCTTTTCCGGGACATGAAACCTATCCAGGATGCCCCGGCCATTTTGCGAAAGCTCTCTAATCGCGGGATCCGTATTCGTATTATCACCCACCGGATTTTTATCAAATACTCCCACCGGACCTCCATCACCCAGACCGTGGACTGGCTGGACCGCTACGATATTCCCTACTGGGACCTGTGTTTTATGAACGATAAGGGCGCGGTGGGGGCCCATGTGTACATTGACGACGCCCCTTCCAACGTCATCCGGCTCCGGGAACACGGGTGCAGGACCATCGTGTTTACCAATTCCACCAACCGGGATCTTCCCGGTCCCCGGGCCGATTCCTGGCAGGATGTGGAGCGGCTGGTGATGGATGTCAAGGAAGAATGGCGCACCGGTACCCTGGACCTTTTTGGCGGTTTGGGCGTCCCCGGTTAGCTTGGACATCCTCCTTACCACGATTAACGCCAAGTGGATACATCCCTCCCTGGCGCTCAGGCTGCTCAAGGCCAACCTGGGACAACTGGAAAACCGGGCGGAGATTTTGGAATTCGCCCAACGCCAGCCCCTAACAGAAAAAACCGAACCCATTCTGAGCGCGGCGCCCCGGATTTTGGGGATCTCCGTATCCATCTGGAACCACCAGGGGACCGTGGAACTTTTGCGGGCCCTGGAGAAAAGCTGGAACCCCCGGGCTGTCCGCCCGGTCATTGTTCTTGGGGGGCCGGAGGTTTCCTACCTGCCGGCGGGAGCCGAAATCATCCGCCGTGCCGACTGGGTAATCCGGGGAGAGGGGGAAGATGTTTTCCGGGAACTCTGCGGCCTGCTGTTGGACCGCGCCGGAGACCGGACAGACAGGGACGCCCACGGGACCTTGGAAGGGCTGATCCGGGCCCTACCCCCGGTCCGGGGGGTAGGGGGAAAGATCGTCGAGGCCCGGCCCGTAGACCTCGCCGCCATTGATCCGGGGTACCGGCTCTACACCAAGGAGGACCTGAGCCGGAAACTGGTCTATGTGGAGGCCTCCCGGGGCTGTCCCTTTGGCTGCGAGTTCTGCCAAAGCTCGGTCCCCGTAGGCGGGGACCGGACGGTTCGGGAATTCCCCCTGGATGCCTTTTTAGGGGAGATGGCCGCCCTGATCAACCGGGGGGGCAGGGGCTTTAAGTTCCTGGACCGGAGCTTCAACCTGGATACCAACCGGGCCCGGCAAATTATGGAATTTTTTCTGGAGCGGCTGCAACCTTCCGCCCCGGTAGATAGCCCCCTTGCCGGGCAGCATGGGGCTGCTCCCCGCCCCGGCCCGGACTACGTCCACTTCGAGATGGTTCCCTCCCGGTTTCCCGTGGAACTTCGGGAAACCCTCACCCGGTTTCCGCCGGGCAGCCTGCGGCTCGAAATCGGGATTCAGACCTTTAACCAAGCGACTTCCCGGCTCATAAACCGGCCCGGGGACCCGGAACAGGAGCTGGAGGTCCTGGGTTTTCTCCGGGAGAAAACCCAGGCTATTGTTCACGCGGACCTTATCGCCGGCCTGCCCGGGGAAGGGTTGGACTCCTTTGCCCGGGGTTTTGACCGGCTCTGGCAGGTCCGGCCCGCGGAGATCCAAGTGGGCATCCTCAAGGGCCTCCCCGGAACGCCAATCCTCCGGCACAACGGCCCCCACAACATGGTCTATGCGCCACACCCGCCCTACGAGGTTCAGGCAAGCGCGGCCCTCTCCGGGCCGGACCTGGACCGGATCAGGAACTTTGCCCGGTTCTGGGAACTCATCGTTAACCGGGGGGCCTTTGACGACCTGGTTCCGGCCCTGCTGCCCGATGGGGAGCCGGTGTTTTGGCGTTTTTTGGCCCTGTCGGACCGGCTCCTGGAACGATTCGGCCGCAACTGGGGCATAGACCGCCGGGAACTCCGGTCCGCCCTGGAAGCTGATGAGACTATATCCAAAGAGATTTAACCACGAACCACACAAACCACACGAACAGAAACAAAGACAAATTGGCGTTTTCTCGATATTTCTTTTCTATCTTCCCACGAACAAAGAAGAGAATTCAGGTATAAATTCCTGAATACCGAAGCAAAAGTTCGTGCTGTTCGTGTCGTTCGTGGTTAATCCTCTTCTCCCTTCCTTCTTCGCCTTTGTGGTCGAATTCTCTTCTCGTCTCTTCCGGTACCGGCGCTTTTCCCCTTCTCAAAACAGCTTAAACCTGGTATTCTCCATAGATAAGGTGTATCATGGATATTCAAAACACGGTAAAAAATCTTCATCCGCTGGAAATTAAGATCATTCTTTTTTATAAAAAAGATGATGAGCTGACCATCGAAAAAGTCGAACGGGACCTGGGCTTTAAACCGGGAAACGGAAACCAGGCCCTGTCCTGGCTTGCCGGCAAGGGCATAGTCAGGGAGATTCGCCGGGAAACCAGGGTTTTTTTTGAATTGACCGATCTGGGCCGGCAGTGGAAGGAGCGGGGGACCCCCGAGGAACGGATCATCGAACTGGTCCGAATCAAGGGAGGGGACGCTTCCCCCGGCCTCCGGCTTCCGGAGATTGCCCAAACCTTGGGGCTTGATAATAAGGATGTGGGGAGCGCCTTTGGGGCCCTCTCCAAACTCGGGGTGTTCACCATGGATGGGGAAAAACGGGTATCCATGAGCCTGCCCCCGGAGGACTTGGTCAATGGCCGGCCCGGTAAGGGCGAGGCTGCGCGGCATCTGGCCGTGGTTCGATCCCTTTTGGACAAGGCCGCGGAAGGGGGCAGCCTTTCCCGGGAGGATCTCTCCGAAGAGGAGCGGACCGCTATGGCGGGGATAGCCAAAAAACGGGGGGCCGCCGCTGCTGCTTTCCGGGACCTGGATCGGGAGACCGTTGTTTTCGGCTTTACCGAAACCTGGACCGTCGTTGCCCAGGCGCTGCAAGCGACGGGGATCACCGGGGATGAAATCGGGACCCTCACGCCGGAAATGCTGGAAACCGGGAGTTGGCAGGGAAAAGCCTTCCGCTCCTATAATGTGCAGGTGCCCCCTACCCGGCTCATCGTGGGCCGGACCAACCCCTACGCAAAATTCCTGGAGGATGTGAAGGATAAACTCGCCTCCCTGGGGTTTGAGGAATTCGACGGCCCCCTGGTGGAGACCGAATTCTGGAATTCCGATGCCCTTTTTATGCCCCAATTTCATTCCGCCCGGGACATTCATGATGTGTACCATACCGCGGATCCGAAGCAGGCCAAGGCCATTGAGGAGCCCTGGCTTTCCAATGTGGCCGCGGCCCACGAGAACGGCGGGACCACCGGCAGCCGGGGCTGGAACTATGCCTTTGACCGGGAATTCACCCGGCGGCTCATCCTCCGCAGCCAGGGAACGGTACTGTCCGCCAAACAGCTCCCCACGGCCAAGATCCCCGGCAAATACTTCGGTATCCTCCGCTGCTTCCGTTACGACCGGGTGGACGCCACCCATCTTTCGGACTTCTACCAGACCGAAGGGATAGTCCTGGGGGAGGAGGTGAACCTTCGTACCCTCCTGGGGATGCTGGAGATGTTCGCCCGGGAAGTGGCCGGCGCCAAAGAGGTCAAGTACGTTCCCGGCTATTTCCCCTTTACCGAACCTTCGGTGGAAGTTCACATCAAACACCCGGTACTGGGCTGGTTTGAACTGGGGGGCTCAGGTATTTTCCGGCCCGAGGTAACCGCTTCCCTGGGGGTGAACGTGCCCGTGGCCGCCTGGGGTATCGGCATAGACCGCATGGCCCTCATGGCCCTGGGGCTCAATGATCTGCGGGAACTCTTTAGTTACGATATTGAGGATGTCCGGCGGCGGCGAAGCGCCCAATGAGCCTTTGCCCGGCGAACTACGGTTCAGCCGGCAAAGATTCGCCGGTTCGCCGCAAGAAGGAGAGGAATACCGCAATCCAGATGAAAGTGAAGGGCAGAAGGTTACGAACCGGAAAGGATTCTCCAAAGACAAAAACCCCAATGATGAGCATTATGGTGGGTTTGATAAATTCAATAAAGCCCATGGCGGAGAGGGGAAGTAATTTTACGCCCCGGGCGAAACAGTAGAGGGGGATGGTGGTTACCGCCCCTGAGAGGATGAGCAGGACCCAGAGGCCCGGACGCAATTCCCCAAGTTCACGCAGGGCATTTGCGGGAAGCAGGATGAACAGAAGGGCCAGGGGAGAAGCCAGCAGGGTTTCCGCGCCCAAAGTTTCCAGGGAACCGGCGGGAGCCTTTTTTTTGCAGAGGCCGTAGAAGCCGAAGCTCAGGGCCAGGCCCAGGGATATCCAGGGGAAGGCGCCGGAAAAAATGGTGAGGATCACCACCCCGGCAGCGGCAAACCCAAAGGCCGTCCACTGTATCCGGGAGAGCTTTTCCCGAAAGAAAATGAGGCCCAACATAATGGACACCAGGGGGTTTATATAATAACCCAGGGAGCTCTCCACGGTATGCCCCGCGTTTATCGCCCAAATGTAAAGCCCCCAATTACAGGTCACCAGACAGGTGGAAACGATAACCAAAAGCCGCCGTTCCGGCTCAATGATGATGCGGAGCCACCGGGTATTCCCCTGGGGTATAAGGATGCAGAGGATCAGGAGCAGGGAGCAGAGTATCCTGAACGCTAATATGCTCAGGGAGTTAACCGGGGCGAGTAATTTCCAATAAATCGGCAGAATTCCCCAGGATGCCTGGGAAACCACCGTGAAAAATATGCCCTTTACCCGATTTGAGGTAACCATTGTTTAGCATGTCCCAAACCAGGACCCTTGGTCAAGGCCGTTACGGTAATCCCTGAATTCTCTCCATTGTTCGTGCGGTTCGTGGTTATTTTTCTTCCCTTTGCTGAACTGAGAATTGCCGGCGGTTATCCTGACCATACTTTTCTTTTTTGGCTTATTCCTGCATACTAATCCCTATGATCAGAAAATTTTCCAGCTTCACTCTGGCGCTTTGCTTGTTCCTGTCTGTTTCGGCAGTGTGCCGGGGCGCGGAGGCGGATCTGATGGTGTATGTCACCAACACGGGTGAGCGGTATCACCGGGAGGGCTGTTCTTCCCTGCGCCGTTCCCGGATCCCCATAAGCCTGGGGGAAGCGGTCCGGTCCGGGTATGGGCCCTGTTCCATCTGTAAGCCCCCCAGCCTTTCCGAAAACGCCCTGATCCCCGAGGAACCCAGGCCCCCCCTGTACCGGGTCAATGTGGCGGAACTTGCCCTTTCCGCGGAGGCGGAGCTGCCCCGGATGGTTCCGGCGGAGGTGATAGATCATGTGGACGGGGATACGGTGCGGGTACGGATCCAAAATGCCCCGGACCAGGTGGGACCGGTAGAGACCATACGGCTCATCGGGGTTGATACCCCGGAGACGGTCCACCCGTCCAAGCCCGTGGAACGTTTCGGTAAAGAGGCCAGTAATTTTACCCGGGAAGGGCTTTTGGGCAAGTCCGTGTACCTGGCCTTTGATTGGGATCTGCGGGATCGTTATGGCCGGCTTTTGGCCTATATCTACACCGGGGACGGCCGCTGTTTCAACGCATTCCTCATCCGGGAAGGTTACGGTTTTGCCTATACCCGGTTTCCGTTTCAATTTATGGAAGAATTCCGTACTCTGGAACGGCAGGCCCGCGACGAAAAGCGGGGCCTCTGGGGGGATAATTCTTAACAGCCGCTTCCTCCCCGCGAGAAGATCCTCCGGGGCTTGCCCAGGATTTTTCAAAACACATGTCAATAACGAGCGATTCGTTCACCCCCTAATGGAACTAATTCACCGGGGAAACGTTCACCCCCCCTCAGTTCTATCGGCAAGCTCGGGGACTTTTACGTCGGCGAAGAAGGAATCGTGAATGAGCCGTTTGGTAACCTGCGGCAGATGAGATGTTTTGTCTTTATTCAGGAAGTCCAGGAATTTTACCCCGTAATACGTTTTGTCGTAATACGCTTTGAAGCCGATCTTTTCGCTGAACAGAAACACGATAGGTTTCTTGACCGGCGGCTTGGGACTGTCAACCTGAAAGGTGTAATTATGAAACGAGAAGCAGCCGCAGTTGTCTGTTTTGCGGTGGTATTTGGCGGCAAGCAGGGTATCAAGGTCGAAGGTTACCGGGAGGGGCGCAAAGGCGGTTTCATCCGGGCAAGCGGGGTTCCGGTGGAACCGCTGATTAAACTCCCTGATGAAACGGGGGAGGGCGGCGTTAGCCTGTTCCATGGTGGTAATGCCGTTCAAAGCGAACCAGACGGGCAGGCGGCTTTGCAGGGTCTCCCACAGCCGTTCAATACGCCCTTTGGCTTGGGGGCTTCCCGCAGGAATCAGATCACAGCCTAAGGTTTCCGCGATATAGCCGAATTGGGTGGTATCCAGGGTTTTCCCGGCTAGTTGCTCCTCAATCGACCAGTGTTCCGGTTTTTTGGTATTGACGAAATATACCCCTATTCGGTCGGCATAGAGGGCTTCAGGCACCCCATAGCCCTGTAAGACAGCCCGAAACGCCTCAAAATACCCCTGCAGACACTCATGTTCGCACAGGTACAGCCCCAGAATGTCTCCGGTTGCGTCATCCTGAAAGCCATGTAGGGCGTATTGGACGCCCAGA
>NZ_JAJQRC010000054.1:0-17929 GCF_046533115.1 Treponema sp. TIM-1 | reverse complement strand
CGGCATGGGCCGCCTCTATGGCCGCGTTCATCGAAAGCAGATTCGTCTGGCTCGCGATGTTTTCCATCACCGCGTTGATCTCCAAAAGCCCTTCGGACTCCCGGGCTATTTCCTTGATGTCCGTGGCCACCTCCTGCAGCCCGGTCCGGCCTATTTCCGAGGCTTCCGTCAGGTCCCGGACGTTATCGGTATTTTTTACCAGGGTCTTGGTGACGGACTGGATATTGGCCAGCATCTCCTCAATCGCCGAGGAGGACTGGGAGACACTGGTGGTCTGGTTTTCTATGTGGCTGTTGAGTTTATCGATGGTCTCGGTGATCTGCTCCATGGTGGAATGGGTCTCGGTGACCGAGGCGGACTGATTGATCACCTGGCTTTTGATACTCTTGATATTGGCGGTGATCTGATTGACCGCCGAGGCGGTTTCGGTCATGTTCGTGACCAGCTCATTCCCGATATCAAAAAGCGCGGCGGACTGCTGTTTGATGATTATCACCAGGTTTTTGATCTTTTCCAGGGTCTGGTTAAAATACCGGGCCAGGTCGCCGACTTCGTCCTGGGATTTAACCGTGATGGCCTTGGTCAGGTCCCCTTCCCCTTCGGAGATGTCCTTGAGGGTCAGGGCCACATTGACGATGGGTTTGGTGACTCTGGACACCACAATAAAGATGATGATCGCCGACACCAGAATGGTCGAAATGGCCATGATGATGGTGAAGGCCCGCATGACCTGTATGTCATCCAATA
The DNA here is from genome assembly GCF_046533115.1 of Treponema sp. TIM-1. Classification (NCBI taxonomy): domain Bacteria; kingdom Pseudomonadati; phylum Spirochaetota; class Spirochaetia; order Treponematales; family Treponemataceae; genus Treponema; species Treponema sp. TIM-1. The sequence goes on along the minus strand of NZ_JAJQRC010000054.1, from coordinate 17,182 downwards.
CGGTGGAGAGGGGTACGGTGGTAAGGATAGTCCAGGGGGTGGAAGCCTCCCCTATGATAAAGGGATAGCTCTGGATGATCCGGTCCTGGTAATTAAAGGAAACAGGCGCCCCGGAACTAAGGGATTCCTCAATGAGTTTTACGCCCTGGGCGCCGAAATTCTGCATTCCCGCTTCCCGAAAATCCTGACCTATCCGTTCGGGTATATGGTGGGCCAAAATAAGGCCGTTATGGGCATAAAGCCCCGCGGTTCCCACGCCAAAAGGCCGGATTTTATCGATAATTTCAGTGGAATAGGAGAGGTTGATGTTAACTCCCACCATGCCCACCACCTTCTGCTCCACGGTTATGGGGGTACCGAGGGAGACGGAAAATATCCGCTTTCCGTCAACTGTCCGGGGTACGGGATCGCTTATCATATCCTTGACCGGCATATCGGCAAGGGTGGCTTTGTAATTATGGTAGGGACGCAGCTCGATCTCGCCCGATTCCCGGGTATACCAGGAAATATAGCCGCCGGTTTCATCGGTCCCCGGAGTATTGGCGAATTGCGCATCCATGCCGTCGATAATTCCGGGCTTCCACACCGTATAGATTCCCACCAGGTGAGGATTGGATTTCAGGACATGAAACATATTCTCGTTGTACCGCAGCCGGCGTTTTTCGATATCGACGCTATCATAACTGCTCATGATTTGAGACAGCAGCTTGGCCATATCCAGGTAATTTTCGTAATGGTTTTGCAGATCCTTGGAGTAAAGCCCGGTCATATTTTCCATATTTTCCCGGGCGGCAATGGTCTGAATGGCCGCGGCCCGGTTTAAAAGCACGATAGATATGATCGCGATAATGGCAGCCATCAAGAGAACGATTACTCCGGTTAGTTTGATTTTAAGTTTCATAGCAGATCTCCCTAATTAAAAGGGTAACGCGCCGGGACGCATCACCGGGAGATAATATTTAAATTACATGGAATTTTTTTTATAAAAACAGGAAAAATAACCACAAACCACTCGAACGCCACGAACAAAAGACAGGAAAAACTACGAAACTCACGAACAATAGTAAGAAATTCACCGCAAAGGCGCCATCCGGCCTGGTACCATGGGCCTTAAAGAGAATCAACCACAAAGGCGAATAAGGCGAAGAAGGAAGGAATTAAGAAAGTTAGGAGTGAGAAAAAGGTGTCGCTTAATGGTGTCTACCTAACGGGGTAAAGTCCATCTCCTCCCTCCTCTCTTAATTCTTCTTCCTTTCTCCCCTTTTTCGCCTTATTCGCCTTCGTGGTGAATTTCTTAATTCATTATGCTACACCCCCTTGTTTTGGGGAATATCCGGCAGGGTGGCAAAGCCCCGTTCCAGATCGGCATCGGTGGGGATGTAGTCCCCCATGGTCTTGGCATTGTAGGACATGTAGGCGGTCATGTCGAAGTACCCGGTTCCGGTCAGGCCAAAGAGGATCGTCTTTTTCTCACCGGTACGCTTACATTCCAGCGCCTCGTCGATGGCGGCCTTGACCGCGTGGGAGGATTCCGGGGCGGGGAGTATGCCCTCGATCTTGGCGAACCGTACCGCCGCGTCGAAAACCTCGGTCTGCACCTCCGAGCGGGCCTCCAGGAAACCGTCGTGGTAAAGCTTGGATAGCACCGAATTCATCCCGTGATACCGGAGGCCCCCCGCGTGGTTCGCCGAGGGGATAAAACCGTTGCCCAAGGTGTACATCTTGAGCAGGGGAGTGGTTTTTCCCGTATCGCCGAAGTCGTAGGCAAATTTTCCCCGGGTAAAGGAAGGGCAGGACGCGGGCTCCACGGCGATAAAACGCACATTGGATTTGCCCGCCAATTTTTCCCCCATAAACGGTGAGATTAAGCCGCCGAGGTTTGAACCGCCCCCGGCGCAGCCGATGATGATGTCCGGCTTAATGCCGTATTTTTCAAAGGCCGCCTTTACTTCCTGGCCGATAATCGACTGGTGCAGCAATACGTGGTTAAGGACACTCCCCAGTACGTAACGGCACTTGTCGGTCTTCATCGCCGCCTCAATCGCCTCGGAGATGGCGCAGCCTAGGGAACCGGTGGTGTTGGGTTCCCGCTCCAGGATCTTGCGTCCCGCCTCGGTGGTATCCGACGGCGAGGGGATCAGGTTCGCCCCATAGGTTTCGATGAGGGCCTTGCGATAGGGCTTCTGTTCGGAACTCACCTTGACCATATACACGGTGAGGTCCAGGCCGTAAAAGGCGCAGGCCATGGCCACGGCGCTGCCCCATTGCCCCGCGCCGGTCTCGGTGGTCAGGGCCTTGAGCCCTTCTTCCTTGGCGAAATAGACCTGGGCCGCGGCGGAATTCAACTTATGGGACCCCGAAGTATTGGTTCCCTCATGTTTATAGTAGATCTCCGCGGGAGTCTCCAGGGCCTTTTCCAAAAAGCGGGCCCGGATCAGGGGCGCCGGCCGGTAGGCCCTATAGAATTCCAAAAGCCCCGGGGGAATAGCTATATACCGGTTTGTGTCATCCAGTTCTTGCTTAACCGGTTCTTTGCAAAATACCGCTTCCAGGTCCGCGGCCGTAGCCGGCTGCAGGGTCCCGGGATGCAAAATTGGTTCCGGTTTTTCCCGCATGTCGGCCCGCAGGTTGTACCAGTATTGAGGCAGCTCATCTTCCGCAAGATACAGCCGGGTCGGGATTTTTGTTGCCATTGTTTTCTCCTAAAGTAACGATTTATATGTTTCTATATAGAGAAACATTATTGGTATCCTAAAAACTTTACGCATTCATGTCAAGGGGGATGAAGAAATTTAACCACAAATCAAGCAAATAAAGGGAGAAAAGATAGGAGTGAAGTCTCGTGGGTATGAAATTTTGGGGTACTGGTTAGCGGATTAACTGATAGGAAGAATAGGATTAACCACGAACGACACGAACATCACGAACTTTTTGTTGGAAATGTCTTCTTGTTCATGATGGCTTGTAGTTAAATTTCATCGCTACCTGGGACCCTTGCGTAACATGAGTGATAATTACGAACGAAAGTATGATTTCAAATGAAATTTTTGTGAGGGTTCGTGTTGGTTTGCGATTTTATCAATGTTTTTGGTTAAATCGAGGTGTCGGTACTCTGATTTCGTTAAATAACCTGGCATAATCAATGAGTTTTAAGCGAAAATTTCCATGATTTATGAATGAAAGTGTGATTTCAAATGAAATGTTCGTGAGGGTTCGTGTTTGTTCGTGATTTTATCAGTATTCTCGGTTAAATCAAAGTGTTGATACCCTGAATTGGTTAAATAACCTGGCATAATCAGTGGGGTTTAATCGAAGATCGCCAATATTTATGAATGAAGGTATGATTTCAAATGAAATGTTCGTGAGGTTTGGCCGGGTAGAACCGGGCAGTTACCCACCCGGAGCCCCCACAGACCCGGACGTGCCCAATTAAGGCATCCGGTTCCTCGAGAAAAAGGTTCGCTTAGCAATACGAGTGTACAATCCTTGGAGCCGGTAACGGAAAGTTTCTCAGGTATTCGCCGAACTGCGCCCACGTCAGATTTCTCTTTGATGACCGCCGGACCAGCCACTGATACCATACCCGGCATACCCTCATACTGAATTCCGCTATGCGGTCAAAATTGAGCGATATTCCGTAATAGGCATAGTGTCCCTGGAGTTTCCGCGACAGCTCCTTGTGCTGTTCTTGTTTGCTTAGTTGCCGGTGTTCCCGGCACCAGGCTGCTATCGCGTTCAAACTCCGGGCAAACCGTTTCCGGTCTGTTTTCCTGCCGACCATCCAGCGCCCCTTCCGCGACTTCGTCCAATAATGGATGATTGCGGCTGTCTCCTTCCGGTTTCCTGAAGTCTACCAGACGGGTCTTTTCCGGGTGTATCGTCAATCCGTATTTCGCAAATCGAAGCGCCAGTACCTTCATAATCCGGTCGGCGTCCTCTTCCCGCTCACACCCGATGATTGCGTCGTCCGCATACCGCGCCATGAAGGATTTCCCTTTCAAAAGCGGTTGCACGGTTTCCACAAACCATCCGTCCAGTACCTCATGGAGGTAGATGTTGCTCAGCAATGGTGAAATCACTCCTCCCTGGGGGGTTCCGGCCTTTTGATACCGTACCGTTCCCTCCTCCATGACCCCGGCGTTCAGCCATTTCCCGATTATCCGCAGAAACTTCGTTTCTGATGTATCACTCCATCACTAACCCGCCGTCCCAGGATTTCCCGCAGTTGTTCATGAGGTATCGTGTCAAAATACTTGCTGATATCCATGTCGATGATGCATCCTCCGTTGATGTTCATGGTCTCCTTCCAGATGTGGCTGAGGGCTTGGTGGGCCGATTTCCCCGGCCTGAACCCATACGATAAGTCGTAAAACTCCCCCTCGTATATCGGCTCCAGTACCATGTGTACCGCCCGCTGGAGTATTTTGTCCTCGAAGGTTGGTATCCCTATGGGCCGCTTTTCGCTGCTGCTTCCGGCTTTCGGGATATATACCCGCCTTACCGCCGGCGCCCGATAGTTCCCGCTTTTTAAGCGGTCTACCAGACTTTGCAGCTGCTCCCCCAGATGTTCCGCATATGCTTCGGCTTCTACTCCGTCAATCCCTACCGCCCCGTCCTTCCGGGTCAGCTCGTATGCACAGTACATCCACTCTACGTCGATATAGTGCGCGATACTCAATACGCTCTTCCCCTTGGTTCTCCGGGCCGTCTCCGCTATTTGTCGTTGTTTCGTTGACACCCTTTCCCAGTACATCGATGTGTCCATAGTGTTTCCTCCCGACAATTCTTTTTCCCGGTACAGCCCTTCCCTCCCCGCTTAGGTCAGGGTCCCTCGGTTTCGGTTCCCCCGTTTCATGGGTACTATGGCTGTACTACGACTTCTCACCGGTCTTCCCCGCTCACTTCGTCTTCCTTCGTTCATGGGTACTGGACAGTTCCTCCTCCTGTTCGTGTCGCCTCATCCTCCCTGATTCGGCCTCTTTTCCCCTCGGAGATGGAAAAAGCCTGGACCACTTGTACCCCGCCTACCCTCTGGCGGCTCTTATACCCTCCAGAACCGGTGAGACCTCTCACGTTCCCGTATGACCTTCCGTACCTTTGCCCCGCTCTCCGACCCCGACCGAGGTGTCAGGCCAGCGATGGGCGCTCTGCCCGTTCCTGCCTTCCACTGTTGCTCCCGCTACCACAAAAGCGAAAGCCTCCGGTAATAGCCACATTTCGGGGCTCTATCACGCGGCCTTGATACTCGCTGTCTACGCTTCACAAACCTTGTCGCCAAGGCCCATGCAAGACTCGCTTCCGGTGGTTCGCTACGCCTTTCCGGATGAGGTGCATAGGTTCCCCTATGGCCCTCATAAGGTCATGCTGAAAGGTTTCTCCTATATCCTCCTCTCACGAGCTTTCGTGACGCAATGTGGTTCGTGGTTATTTTTTTGGTTGCAGTGGGGGGGCCACGCCGCGCTGCCTTTGTTGGATCGACCCGCTACGCGGGCGTTATCGGGGGCCCCGCGGCCAATCTAAAGATTGGCCGCCCTTTATCGGGGACAGCGGCCGTAGCTGGAGGCCACGCCGCGCTGCCTGGTCAAATTAACCCGCTACGCGTGCCTTATCGGGGGCCCCGCGGCCAATCTAAAGAGTGGCCGCCCTTTGTCGGGGACAGCGGCCATAGCTGGGGGCCACGCCGCGCTGCCTGGTCAAATCAACCCGCTGACGCGTGCGTTATCGGGCGGCCCCGCGGCCAATCTAAAGATTGGCCGCCCTTTGTTGGGGACAGCGGCCGTAGCAGGGGGCCACGCCGCGCTGCCTTTATTGGATCGACCCGCTACGCGGGCCTTATCGGGCGGCCCCGCGGCCAATCTAAAGATTGGCCGCCCTTTATTGGGGACAGCGGCCGTAGCAGGGGGCCACGCCGCGCTGCCTGGTCAAATTAACCCGCTACGCGTGCTCTATCTGGCGTACTCGATAACTCTGGTTTCCCGGATGATGGTTACCTTGATCCTCCCGGGGTAGCGGAGGTCGTTTTCTATCTTTTTTGCTATCTGCTTGGCGAGATCCCTGGATTGTTCGTCGTTGACCGCTTCGTTGTTGACAATAATCCGCAGTTCCCGGCCCGCCTGAATGGCAAAGGCTTTTTCCACCCCGGTAAAACCCTCGGCAATGCTTTCCAGGTTTTCCAGCCGCTTGATGTAGTTGTCCAGGGTCTCCCGCCGGGCTCCGGGCCGGGCCGCGGAGATAGCATCGGCGATCTGGACCAATACCGACTCAATGCAGGAGGGCTCCATATCGTTGTGGTGGCTCCCGATGGCATTGATAATCCGGGGGTCCTCCCCCATCTTCCGGGCCATGTCCATGCCAATTTCCGCATGGTTCAAGTCCGAATCGGATTCCACCCCCTTGCCGATATCGTGAAATAGGGCGCCCCGTTTTGCCAGCTCCCGGTTAGCGCCAATCTCGGCGGCCAAAACCCCCGCGATGATCGCCACTTCTTTGGAGTGATAGAGGACATTTTGCCCATAACTGCTGCGGAAATAGAGCCGCCCCAGGGCGCGGATCGCATCTTGGGTGATATTGTGAATCCCCAGATCGAAAAGAACCTTCTCCCCTTCCTCAAAGATTTTCTGGGAGATGTCCTTGGTCACCTTGGTAACAATTTCTTCGATCCTGGCCGGATGGATCCGTCCGTCCACAATGAGCCGTTCCAGGGCCACCTTGGCGATTTCCCGGCGTACCGGGTCAAAACAGGAAATGACCACCGCTTCGGGGGTGTCATCGATAATAATGTCCACCCCGGTGAGGGTTTCCAGGGTACGGATATTCCGGCCCTCCCGGCCTATGATCCGGCCCTTCATCTCGTCGTTGGGCAGGGTAACGGTGGCTACCGTCACTTCCCCGGTAACTTCCGTTGCCAGGCGCTGAATGGTGGCGACCAAAATATCCCGGGCCTTTTTCTCCCCCGCCAGGTTGGCTTCCTGTTCAATCTTGTTGATCAGTGCCTGGGCATCGTGTTTCGCCTCATTTTCCAAATCCTGAATAATGAGCGCTTTCGCCTCATCGGCGGTTAATCCGGAGATACGTTCCAGCTCTGAACGGTACCGTTCCTCCTCCAGGCTTATCGCCTGTTCCCTGTTTTGTAAGTTCTTCTCTTTATCAACAAGAACTTGTTCAATCTTCTCTATCTGACTGGTCTTTTTTTCTATAACTTCTTCTTTCTGTACAACGCGGCGTTCATACCGCTGCAACTCAGCCCTGCGTTCCCGAGTTTCCCTCTCCTGCTGGTTTTTTTCGCGAATAACTTGTTCTTTTGCTTCAAGAAGTATCTCCTTCTTCTTAGCTTCAGCTTCTTTTATCGCATCCTGTTTAATACGTTCGGCGCGTTGTTCCGACGCCGTAAGTTGGAATCTAGCATACAGCCATCTAATGGTCCAGCCTAAGGTTAACCCGGCAAGAGGGAGGATAATCCACAGTATCCAATCCATCACTCCACCCCTTACCGTTGTTTAATATATGAGCGGGTTCCAAAACCGTGGCTTTCCGGACCATCGGGCATTGGAACTGCCTCATCTAGTACATAATATCTATCTAGGATACCGTAAAAGAGGATTGATTGTCAAGCCGGAATTTAAAATACCGACAATTTCCGGTTTCATCAATGGACCGGAAAAACCACGAACCTCACAAACCACACGAATAAAGAACAGAATTCAGGTTAAATTCCAGGATATCGAAGCAAACGTTCGTGGTGTTCGTGTGGTTCGTGGTCAATTATTCCCCCCTGGGGTCTACGAGCTACGGCCCGTGGGCACCAGGGCGCAGGGAAAACCCTTCAGGCCGTAAGCGGTCGGCTCCGGGGGAAGCCGATCGGATGCTCCGTCGCCAGATACCTATACGGTAGAGACATGTTGGTACGAAGGCGTGGAATTCGGAGGCTTATTGCCGGAATTGGGCTGCTTTTGGGCGGGCTTAACTGCCGGCTTGGGTGCAGCCTTGGATGCCGGTTTGGACGCGGCCTTGCGGGCGGTAGATTTTTTCAAGATCTCCTTAATTTCCGCTGCGGTAGCATTGGTATGGATCTTGTTGCCGTTCACTTCCATCCAGGTCCTGACTGCGGAAACCAATTCCGTGTTCAGTCCCTTTTTCGCCCGTTCCGCATCCGCCGGGGCCAGATACTCCTGGGTACAGGAAAAAACCTGCTGACCCTTCAGCAATTCGGCCTTTTCAGGAACCATGGCATCAAAATCTTTTTCCATCAGCTTGGTTTTGATGACCCGCTTTTTGTGGCTGTCCAGCTCAACCTTGAAATAATACGCCTTGTTTTTCGCCTTCTCTTCGTTGGTCAGTCGATCCGTTTTCTTGGCCTTAGCCAATTCCGCGGCTATTTCCGCTTTGATACTAATTTCTTTTCCGCATTTCGGACACTTCATACTACCCTCCACAGGTTAATGTCTACTTAAAAGGTACTATTATAAAGAAAGAAAGGAAAGAAAATTGAGCCAAATTTAGAACCGGCCATTCTCAGTTTCAACAAAGGACAGGAAAGGACAGGAAAAACCACGAACCACACGAACCACACGAACAAAGGCGAAGAAGGAAGTCGAAAACAGGGAAAAATGAAGTATTTGCGCCTTACGCTCATTTAATTGACTGCACAGCGGTCTACTTCGCGGTTAATTTAAGCTGAGAATTTAACCACGAACTACACAAACCACACGAACAAAGGAAATTCCAGGAATAACGGCCAACATTCACTTTTCATTCCTCCCGCTCTCTCTTAATTCTTCCTTCCTTCTTCTCCTTTAATTGACCGCAGAGCGGTCTACTTTGCGCCTTTGTGGTCGAATTCTCTTCTTTTTATTCACAAACAAAGGTCAGAATTCAGGTTAAATTCCAAGATATCGAAGCAAGAGTTCGTGGTTAATTATTCCCCCTGTTTGTGGTTATTTATTAGTGCTGAACGCCGTTACATCCTGAATTCGGAGCCCAGATATACTTCCCGCACCATTTCGTCCGCCAGGATCACATCCCGGTCTCCCCGGGCAACAATGGTACCTTCGTTGATGATAAAGGCTTCGGTGGTTATTTCCAGGGTGTCCCGGACATTGTGATCGGTGATGAGGATGCCGATACCCTTTTCCGCCAGGCGGCGGATGATCTGCTTTATTTCAAATACCGCAATAGGGTCTATACCGGCAAAGGGTTCATCCAAGAGAAGGAATTTAGGCTCCGTGGCCAAGGCCCGGGCGATTTCGGTCCGCCGCCGTTCCCCGCCGGAAAGGGTATAGCCCAGCTGAGCCCGTATCCGGGTTATGCCGAACTCCTCCAGCAAGGCTTCCAGGCGCTTTTTTTTCTCTTTGGTATTCAGGTCCCGGCGGCTTTCCAGGATAGCCCAGATATTTTGTTCCACCGAAAGTTTGCGAAAAATGGAAGCTTCCTGGGGCAGGTAAGCGATACCCTGCCGCGCCCGACGGAACATGGGTTTTTTGGTGATATTTACCTCATCCAGGGAAACATATCCCGTGGTAGGCTTATAGAAGCCGACAATCATGTAGAAAATAGTGGTTTTCCCCGCGCCATTGGGGCCCAGAAGTCCCGCTACTTCGCCGTTATGCATGGAAAAATTGACGCCCCTGACAACTTCCTTGCGGCCGAACCGTTTGTGGAGGTTGGTGACCTTCAATACATGCAAATCCTTCGAGGCGATAATATCCTGACCACGCTCCGCGTCACTGCCCTCATCACTTATCTGGCCGGCTGAAACGGACGGCGCCACGGTATCGAGGGTATCCCGCAGCTGCAAATCGCCATCAGATTGCTCAGCCTGATCCGAAACAGCACCTTCCATATCGGCTGGGATCGCGGTCCAAGACTCCTCCGGCCAGACCTCGGTCGCTTTGGCCTGTTCCTCCTGCTCAGTCAGTATAACCGCCTCAGGCTGAACCTCCGGCTGAGCCGCCGCTGGCCGTGTCACCGTTTCTGGCGATGCAACCGTCCCCGGCCGCGCCGTCGTACCAGGCTGGGCTACCGTTCTTGGCTGTTGTACAACCACCCCTGGCCGCACCGCCATACCAGGCTGGACCACCGTTTTTGGCGAGACAGTCGTCTCCGGCCGCACTACCGTACTAGGCTGGACCGCCGTTTTAGGCGGTGCAACTGTCCCCGGCCGCATCGTCGTACCGGGCGGGACCGCCGCTTTGGACTGTACAGCCGTCCCTGGCCGCGCTACCGTACTGGGCTGAGTTACCGTTCTTGGCTGTGCAACCGCTCCCGGCCGTGCTGTCATACTGGGTTGAGCCGCCGTTTTAGGCGGTGCAACCGCCCCTGGCCGCGCCGTTGTACTAGGTTGAGTCACCGTTGTTGGCAGAATAACCACCCCAAGCTTGCCGAGTAGGGCCGCCGTTTTAGGCAGAACTGCCGCTCTTGGCTGTGCAACTGTCCCCAGCCGCACTGCCGTACCGGGCTGGGCTGCCGTTTTTGGCTGGACAGTCGCTCTTGGTTGGGCAACCGCCTCTGGTCGCGCCACCGTACTGGGTTGGGTTGCCGTTCTTGGTGGTGCTACCGCCCCTGGCTGCGCCGCCGTACCAGGCTGGGGCGCCGTTTTTGGTTGAACGGTCGTTCTTGGCGGTGCCACCGCCCCCGGCCGCGCCGTCGTACTGGGCTGGGCTGCCGTTTTAGGCAGAACTGCCGCTCTTGGCGGTACAACCGTCCCTGGCCGCGCCACCGTACTGGGTTGAACTGCCGCTCTTGGCGGTACAACCGCTCCCGGCCGCGCCGTCGTACTAGGCTGTACCGCCGTTTTTGGCTGTACGGTCGTTCTTGGCGGTGCAACCGTCCCTGGCCGCGCCACCGTACTAGGCTGGGCTGCCGCTTTGGGCTGGACCGCCGCTCTTGGTGGTGCAACCGCCCCCGGCCGCGCCGCCATACTGGGTTGAGCCGCCGCTTTTGGCTGTACGGTCGTTCTTGGCTGGGTAACCGTTCCTGACCGTGCTACTGTACTGGGTTGGGCCGCCGTTTTAGGCAGAACTGCCGCTCTTGGTTGTACAACCGCTCCCGGCTGTGCTGTCGTACTAGGCTGGGTTGCCGTTCTTGGCGGTACAACCACCCCCGGCCGCACCGCCGTACCGGGCTGGGCTGCCGCTTTGGGCTGGACGGTCGCTCTTGGTGGTGCAACCGCCCCCGGCCGCGCCACCGTATGAGGCTGGGCCGCCGTTTTTGGCGGTGCAACCACCCCTGGCCGCACCACCGTACTAGGCTGGGTTGCCGCTTTGGGCTGGACCGCCGCTCTTGGTGGTGCAACCGCCCCCGGCCGCACCGCCGTACCGGGCTGGGTCGCCGCTTTGGGCTGAACTGCCGCTCTTGGCTGTGCAACCACCCCCGGCCGCGCCACCGTACTAGGCTGAGCCGCCGTTTTTGGCGGTGCAACCGCCCCCGACCGCGCCACCGTATGAGGCTGGGCCGCTACCGGCTGAGTTACTGCTTTGGGCTGAACTGTCGCTCTGGGTTGTGCAACCGCCCCCGGCCGCGCCGCCATACTAGGCTGAGCCGCCGTTTTTGGCTGTGCAGTCGTCCCCGGCCGCGCCACCGTATGAGGCTGGGCCGCTGCCGGCTGAGTTACCGCTTTGGGCTGGATTGTCGTTCTTGGCGGTGCCACCGCCCCCGGCCGCGCCGCCGTACCGGGCTGGACGGTCGCTCTTGGCTGGGCAGCCGCTTCGGGCCGGGCCGGGGCGCCGCTGCCTTTTGAGGAACCTTGGTCGTTCCTCATGGAGTCGTCGCTCACGCGGCTATCCCTTTATGGAACCTGAAACAGAACCTTCCATGGTTACGTCATCGGTATCCAGATCCACCCGGATCTTATCGGCCCTGAATTCGTCGCTATCTTTATATACTACCGGAAACCCGGAAAGATCCAGGAGTTTTTCCTCCCGCCGGTATATCGCGTATTCCGAACGGCATACCATGGTATCCTTAAAGAGCCGTACCGATATTTGAAAAACCGTCAATTCCGCCTGATCGTCATATTCTATAAAACGGCCCTTGGCAACAATTTCATTTTTTCGGTCCTCCAGGGTAGAATCCCCTTCCAATCGGGCTATTTTGAGGTTCCGGTCATAGCGTAACCGCTCGGTAATAAAAAGAATATCCTTTTCCTCATCCCTGCCCTGAACATTGCCAAAACATTCTATATATTGATTATTATCCCCCTGGAGTTCGATCCGGTCCGCGGTGAGGAGGAGATTATCGGACTGAACCTCCGCGTTTCCCGAAAGCACCGTGACTTCCTTTCCTGATGCCCGGCCTCCGCTCATGTGATTCGCCTTAAAAGTAAAGGTATCGGCTCGGGCGGAAAGGGTTAAAACGCCACCCAGGGCAAGAAGAAAGAGCATTTTCATGAAGCGCCGCGGAACAAACGTATCTCCGTGGAATAGGAAATTACCGGTATTGGCCAAAACCATCCCCCTCAGGAATTTTTTACTCATCATATAGTCCCTCCGGAAGAATACTGCGAAACCCAATCTCCTCTCCGTCTTTTTCATCATCGTGGATATAAAGCCCTTCAACGCCCCCGGAAAAAGTCCAGGTTCTGTACCGCAGATCCGCGGAAAAGCCCTTGCCGGTAAAACTCGTCCCATCGGACCGGTATATATCCACCGCCACATCCTCTTGACCGGACAGGGAACGCTCCCGGTCCTTCCATTCAATAGCATCGGTCTCTATGACAATATCTTCGGAATCCACCGATATCGTTACTTTTCCACCCAACCGGATGTCCCCTGAATTTAGATCCATCGACGCGGTGCCCGCGCTGCCTATGGCGTTGACCTTTTCTCCGTGCTCCTCAAACTGTTCAAAGGAAAAGGTGTCCAACTCCATGGTTTGCCGTTTATCATACCGTTCCACCTGTTTGGCCTTAACCCGTACAATGGGGTCCCCGTTCCGTACCCGGACATATTCGGTGTCTTTCATCAGCAGATCCGGGGAATCCTCCTCCATAGTTATCATTCCATAATCAAAGCTGCAACTCAATAGTAACAGAAAAAGCCCCAATAATACTACTGGCCGGAGCGATCTCAAGCGGAATCCGGAAGATAAACAATGACTCATACGCCTTACCTTAGAGACTGCTTTCTGTCCCGGGCCGCGGCGACAAAGTCCCTGAACAGGGGGCTTGCGGCGGTGGGCTTGGATTTAAATTCCGGGTGGAACTGAACTCCCACCCCCCAGGGATGTTCCGGCCATTCGGTACACTCCACCAAACTTCCGTCAGGGGTAAAGGCGGTAAGCAAAAGCCCCGATTCGGTCATTTCCTTGCGGTATTTGTTTGAAAATTCATAACGGTGCCGATGCCGTTCAAAGATATTTTTTTCTCCGTAAGCCGTCAGGATCCGGCTGCCCCCCTGGACCACGGATTCGCTTTTCCCCAGCCGCATGGTACCTCCGTAATTTTTTACATCCACCTGTTCTTCCAAAAGGCTGATAACGGGATGTTTGGTATCCTGGTTGAATTCGGTGGAATCCGCATCCTCCCAGCCCAATACGTTCCGTCCCCAGTCGATAACCATGATCTGCATCCCCAGACAGATGCCGAAATAGGGGATCTTGTTTTCCCGGGCCCAGGCCGCGGCCTTGACCATACCGTTGATCCCCCGCTGACCAAACCCGCCGGGTACCAGGATACCGTCTATTTCAGCATCCTCCCCGGTTGTTCCCAGGATATTTTCCGGGGGATCCGACCCTTCCAGCCGGGAGGAATCGATCTTAACCAGTTCCACCTCTACCCCGCCGGCCAATCCCGCATGGAACAGCGCCTCGTAGACGGATTTATACGAGTCATGGAGGTCCATATATTTACCCACAATGCCAATCCGGACCTTCCCGTTCCGGCTCTTAAACCGCTCCATCATGGAATACCAGGGGGAAAGATTGGCATGCCGGCTCTCAACCCCCAGTTTTTTAAGCACCACCTGGTCGAGCTTTTGCTCAAAGAAGATCAGGGGTATTTCATAAATAGTCGTATCGACATCGTAAGACGTAAACACCGCATCGGGATCCATGTTGGTAAAAAGGGCGATTTTCCGGCGGGTTGGCTCGTCCAACATCACCGGCGCCCGGCAGATAAGGATGTCCGGCTGAATTCCCTGTTCCTGCATGGCCTTTACCGAGTGCTGGGTGGGTTTAGTCTTGAGTTCCCCTCCGGCAACCTCGGGGATGAGGGTAAGATGGACCGAAATGGCATTGGCTTTGCCCGATTCATGAATAAGCTGCCGGGCGGCCTCCAGAAAAGGGATGGACTCGATGTCCCCCACGGTACCGCCGATTTCCACGATCACCACATCGGTATCCGCGTCTTCCCGGAACACCGCCTGGATCCGGCTTTTTATCTCGTCGGTAATATGGGGAATCACCTGGACGCAGCGGCCCAAATACCGGCCTTCCCGTTCCTTGCGGATCACCGAATCGTAAACCTGACCGGTGGTAATCGAATTACTCCGGGAGAGGGATCCGGAGGTAAACCGGGCATAATTCCCCAGATCCAAGTCGGTTTCGGCCCCGTCATCGGTAACATACACCTCTCCGTGCTGGTAGGGGCTCATGGTGCCGGCATCCACATTGATGTAGGGATCGCATTTAACCATACGGACATTAAGTCCCCGGCCTTCGAGTAACGCCCCCAAGGATGAAGCCGCCACCCCTTTACCAAGGCTGGAACATACACCCCCTGAGACAAAAATAAACTTATTCATGTAAAATCATCATCCCGGACCTCAGTCCATTCGTTAACACTCCCCAAAACAAGGGGAGATCCAGGTTTTCCCAAAACACGGCGGGCTTTGGGAAAGGGTTATCCCTAAAAACATAGGGGTTTCCCCAGGTTCTTTTATTTATTATCGGCTAATTTTTGAGAATATAGATTGACAGCGATTAATCCACTCCTTACTATAGTAGTATGGCTGATGATGTGTTTTTTACTGATGCCGATTTTGAGATGTACCGGAAGCTCATTTATAATGAGAGCGGTATCCATTTTACGGCAACCAACCGTTCTATTCTGGAAAGCAGGCTGAAAGAACGCCTTCGGGAGAAGGGAATTTCCTCGGTTCGGATTTATTTTGATACCATTACCAAGGATAAGGAAGAGCTTAAGAATTTCCTGGATTCAATTACGACGAATTTAACCCGATTTTTCCGTAATCAAGCCCATTTTGACGCGCTGGAACACCATGTGGTGCCGGAATTACTTAAAATAAAGAAAGCGAGCGGTAATTTTAGTATAAAAGTTTGGAGCGCCGGTTGTTCTACCGGGGAAGAGCCCTATACCATCGCTATGCTGCTGAATGAGATCCTCCCTCCCCCCTGGAAATTCGAAATTGTTGCCAGTGACATCAGCTTAAAATGTCTTATGACCGGGAAGGAAGGTTTTTACTCGGACACCCGGGTGACGGGGATCCCCGATGCGTACCTCAAAAAATATTTTGACAAGGTTGAGAGCGGCTATAAGATCCATGCGGATATGATGTCGAAAATACGGTTTGACTATCATAATTTAAAGAATGATTCGGGCTTACGGAATTTGGACATTGTTTTTTGCCGGAATGTGTTGATCTACTTTGACGAGGCGGCCCAAACCGCGGTGGTAAACCGGTTTTGGGACTCCATGGCGGCCAAATCCTTTCTGTTTATCGGTCATTCGGAATCCCTTTTTGGGATGGCCACTAAATTTGAGTTTGTAAAAACCCAATGGGCGACCCTTTATAGGAAATTTGTCTAATATGAGGTGGTTCCGGAATCCATGCCATTTTGAACCGGCCTGTTTTAAGAATCCCAGCTAATCGTAAGGAGTATATCTGTGGCTGACGAAGTTTCTGTATTAGTTGTTGATGATTCCGCGTTGATGCGTAATCTGATATCCAAGATGGTAGAGGCGACCCCGGGGCTGAAGGTGGCGGAACGGGCCATGAATGGGGTGTTTGCGCTGCAGAAGATACCCCGGGTTAATCCGGACGTTATTGTCCTGGACCTGGAGATGCCCGAAATGAACGGTATCGAATTCCTCAAGGAGCGTAAAAAGCGGGGAATTACCATCCCGGTGATTATTCTTTCCTCCATTGCCCGCCGGGGTGCCGAAATAACCATGGAAGCCCTTGCCCTGGGGGCAAGTGATTTTATTCAAAAGCCCTCTGGTTCGATATCGGAGGATATTCATACGGTCAAAGACACCCTGGTGGGTATGCTTTTGGGGTACGGCGGGCAGTATCGCCGGACCCAGGGCAAAAAAACTCCTGCCCCGGAGCCGGTCAAAAAGACCGAGGCCCCCCCGGCCCTTACGGAAGCCCATAAGATCGCCTCCGCCCTGGGAACCATGCTGCCGCAGGTCCCGGCTAAACCCCCGACTCCCATCAGAAAACCCGGAAATACCGAGGTTATCGCCATTGGTATTTCCACCGGCGGACCCGATGCGTTACGGGTGGTGTTCTCCAAGCTGGATGCGGATTTAAAACAACCGATCCTGGTGGTGCAGCACATGCCCGCGGGGTTTACCACGGAATTTGCCAAAAGCCTGGACCGGATATGCCCCCTGGATGTTAAAGAAGCGGAGGAAGGGGACCTGATCCAACCGGGCCGGATTCTCATCGCCCCGGGGAATAAACACCTGGAGGTGGAGCGGAAATCCACCAATTTCTTTGTCCGCCTTTCCGATGATCCCCTGGTCAGCGGACACCGGCCCTCGGCGGATGTGCTTTTTGCGTCCGTGGCCATGACCTATACCAACCACGCCCTGGGGGTGATCATGACCGGCATGGGCCGGGACGGCGCCCAGCAGTTGGGTACCATCTATAAAGAGGGGGGCATCACCCTGGGCCAGGACGAGACCAGCGCCGTGGTTTACGGAATGCCCCGGGTGGCCTTTGAGCTGGGGCATGTGATGGAACAGGTATCCCTGGAAAAAATGGCCAGCCGTATCTGCGCCATAGCCAAAACCCCCCGATAGGGGCAGTTTTCAGGCTAACCACGAACCGGGGAAGATAATTAACCACGAACCACTCGAACACCACGAACGAAGAAGAAATAGGAAGAAATAACCACAAAGGCGCATAAGGCGAAGAAGAATTAAGAGAGGAGAGAGGAGTTAAAAGTGAGGAATTGAGGCCAACCTTCATTCCTCACTCCTAATTCCTCTCTTTCTTCATTC